>NZ_JBOFYU010000274.1:0-8011 GCF_051654825.1 Clostridium sp. | reverse complement strand
ATTTTTGGACAAAAAAGCAACACACCTAATTTTTATATTGGTTGTGTTGCTTTTTTACATTTTATTATTCAATTCACTTATGTTTGAGTTTAAAGAATTAATACCGATACTCAGGTTCTCTAGTTTCCCTTCTATTCGGGGGGACACCGAAATACGTGTAAAAATCGGCCACTTAGATTTGAATCTATTGGTATGACCGACTTACACGTGTTTTTTTGTTTTTGATTTACTTGAAATATATCATCGGATTAATTATAATTTCATATTAATTTTACTAGATTTTATTAAAAGTATTTGAATCTAAAGTTGTATTTATCCAATATCGTTGCATTAGATTTTCGTTATTAAGTATTTCATTCTCAAGTACTCCACCATTTTGTTGAATAACTTTAGCAGAGCCAATGTTATCTTTTCTACAGACTAACAATAAATCATCTATCCCTAATTCATTAGCTAGCTTTACCCCCATTGATAGTATCTCACTACCATATCCCTTTTTCCTTTCAGAAGGCTTAATTCCATAACCAATATGACCAGCAAATTTTTCAAGGTAATCATTTAGGTAATGTCGTATATTGATAGCGCCTATAATATTTTCATCTTTATCAATCAAGAAATATGTATGTGCAGGAATCAATCCATCAATTGGAATAGATTCAAAATCAATAGTCCTTTTGAGCCATTCTTCATAATTTCTTCCTTCTAGTTTTACTGCTGATGGAATAATATCTTCATCTAAATCATCCCATTCCTTTATAAAATCGAAGTATTTCTCTTTCATCTCTAATGTTGGTCTTACTAACTCTAATTCCATATAACACACTCCTTTTAAATATATATTAATATTATAGCTCTAATTTATTGAAAATTAAAAAAGTTATTGCTAACATTAATAGAAAGTTGAAGGAGGATACACAATGACGAACTCAAAACAAAATTTATCTAGAAATATATTAATAATCCAATTACTATGTAGTGAATCTTTAATTGTGCCTATAAAGATATTATTTTTAATAAGCTTTATGTTAACAAACTCCGATTTATCTGTCTTAAAATTTATATTAGTAACATCTGTGTTTTTACTTGAAGTTCCAAGTGGATACTTATCAGATAAATATGGTAACAAAAAAGTTGTTATAATTAGCAAAATATCAATGATTATAGCAATGATAGGATTTTGTGTTTCCAAGAATATTTATGGATTTATATTTACTAATATATTAGTTGGTCTATCTACATCAATGGAGTCTGGTTCACAAAATACTTATTTTTTAGATGTATGCTATCAAAATGATATTGATTATACAACTATTAAAATTCAAATACAAAAATATAAAAATATATTTAACTTTATATTAATGCTCGTAAGCTCTTTAATATTTTCACTATGGAAATACACGCCATATATACTCACAGCTTTGTTTTATTTAATTTCATTGATATTATTAGTATTGCTACCAACAGAAAGTTTAAAATCAACAACTAGCTCCAAATCTATATTCATAAGTAGCAAATACTTATTCTTTAAAATAATAAAAAATAGGATGCTATTTATTGAGTTAATATTTTACACAGTTTGTACATCCATTATTATAAGTAACTTTGATTATTACACTGTATTTTTTAATAATTTAGGTGTTAAAGATGAATTATATGGCATCATATATTCATCATTTATGATAATTAGTATAATAGGCGTTCAAATTTATAGTAATAAATTAGATGGTAAAAAAGAGTATTGGTTCTTTCTCTTGGTTCCAATTAGCTTTTTACTTATTCGTTTAGAAAATTATATATCTCTTTCTGTAGGAATTTTTATTCAACAGTTAACTTACTCTTACTTCATGATACATTTTGATATATATGTTTTAAAGTCTATAGATAATTTAGATGAAAGTTCTCAATATCAATCTATGATTTCTTTTATAAATACTCTTATTAGAATGACTATATTATTTATATTATCTATAATGTTCAAGTTCATTAATCTAAATTCTATGTATATATTTTTTTCAATTACAATGTTCATAACTGTTTATCTGTATTTTAATTTTAGGAAAACTATAGCGGTTACTACTTCTAAAGAATTATAAAGCAAAATATTATGATAAATAGTAAAATATAATCATAACTTACAAGATATGATTATGTGATTAGGCATTAGTAATTCTAATACTTAAAGCAGAGTCATAATTGGTAATCATAAATACTCATATAATGCATTATTTTTCTAAGTGGCGGAAAATAGCATGTATCTCGTCCTCCTGATGGAAATAATCAAACCATTGAAATCAGCGGGTAAGATTGCCTTAACGTTGTAAATCCGCATTTTTAGGACACTACTAGGGCAATGTATGGGAATAATATATAAAAGCATTGATATTACTTGACTTGAATAAACTTTGGTGCAATTTTGCAGAAAAAACGCAGGTTACATATATAAAAGACAATTGGAGGAAGACATGAAGAAAAGAGCAGTGGGTTATTGTAGGATATCTACCTTAATGCAAGTAGATAATACTTCACTTAAGGACCAAGAAGAGAAAATTAGAATGTATGCTAAGCTTCACGATATCGTGATAGATAAAGTATTTATAGATAAAGCAGTATCAGGTAAATCAACTGATAGACCAGAGTATGATAAGATGATTGACTATGTAAAGAAAAATAATATAGATATGATAATGGTTTATAAGAACGATCGAATCCATAGATCATTATATAATTTACTAGCAATGATTTATAACCTTCAAGAGTACAATGTAGCATTAGTAAGTATAACAGAACACTTTGATACATCAACACCTCAAGGGATGCTATTCTTACAGATGCTAGGAAGTTTTGCAGAATTTGAGAGGGCAGTTATCAATGAAAGAACTCGTAATGGAAGAATCGCAAGATTAAATGAAAATAAGTGGGTTGGCGGCAAACCATCACTTGGATATAAAGTAAATAAACAGGGCCAGTTTGAAATAGATGAAGCAGAAGCTAAAATAGTAAAAGATATATTCAAGCTAAGGTCCAAGGGGCTTTCATTAGCTAAAATAGGTGATAAGTATGGATTTTCAAAGCAGAAGGTAGATTATATCCTAAAAAACAAAAACTACATTGGGATATTTGAGTACCAGGGCAAAAAAGAAAAGAATGAGATTGTTATTGATATAGAGCCAATAATATCAAAGTATATGTGGAATAAGGTAAATAAAATGAAAGATACAATCTAATAGAATCTAGAACTAGATCCATAAACCCAAATGATTTTAATGTATCTAGTTCTTAATAAAAATTAATATAGCGCTAATTATATTATATCCTTTTTTATAAACTTTCTTAGTGCCATTTCTCCTAATAAAATATACATTCCAAACATAATAATATTTAATATATCTATCTTATCGATATAAGATCCATAAAGCATAAATTTTAAAACATATGAGTAAGGAATAATACTTCCTATTTTTAAATAGACAGTTAATATTGAAGTAACACTAAAAATGAAGCCTATACCTACTGTTATGAATGTATTTTTTATAATTAAATTTAAGATATGCTGCACGATTATCATTGGAATACATGCTATTATTGCATATACCATGCCTTTTATAATTAAACTATCAATGTAATTATACTCTGGTGCGAATAAATACCTACTTATCCATATGATTAGTGAATACATAATTATATTGGTAACTATAATTATGAAGCTAACTATAGCCTTACTAATACAATAACTTTCTCTTTTGACAGGAGTCACCAATACGTTATTTATAGCATTATTTTTATACTCATTTCTCCATTGCATCGATATTATATATGAGGTGAAAATCCCCAAGCATACCCCTCCATAAATCAATGCATTCTGGTTATATATAACATCTAATTTCTGTGTATTTGATAAATTATAAACCCCCAGATTATATATATTTACAAGACCAAATATAACAAATACTAGTGGAAACAAAAATGCTATTATATTAGACTTATTTTTTATTATTTTAATAAATTCACAATATACTAACTTCTTGATATTAATTACCCCCTTATGTCCTTATTATTAAATATAATAAATCCTACTATAAAGAAAATAATCGATAATATAATAGAATTTATCATAGTTTGTACTAATATATTTGCATCATAAAATGGCGTTGTTTGCATAAGGTACATATAAGGATTATATGGTATATACTCAGGTTTCATAAATACCGATATAATAATTAATGCTAGATGTACCCCTATAGATATCATTTCATTTTTAAATATCATAGAAATCATAACGCTCAAACTTATGATTGCTAGAGATGCAAAAAATTGCATCCACATATATCTAACAAGAAATCCTATATCAATATATGAACTAATTTCACTACTCCTAGATAATATATAAATAAATAAACCATTTATAACAATACTTATAATTGTCGTTGCAAACACAATTAACAACTTTGATATGTATATACTACTTCTTTTAAGTGGGCATGTTAAAATTACATTCAACATTGAATCACTATAGTCTATAAAACTTATACTCATACTACTACTTATTATTGTAAATAATAAAAATAAGTGATAGTTTACCCTAGAGTGATTTTCTAAAATTAAACTATAAAATGGATTATGAAAGTTTCCATATGTTAGAACAGCCTCTTTTCTGATAATTAAATCTAATGCAAACAATAGACAACTAATAATGATTAAAATAAATGGAATTTTGTATATAATACTTTTTCTACTTTTTAGATATTCAGATTTTAAGCATAAACTAATACTCATAACTCTTTCCTTTCACTAACTTTATAAATATATCCTCTAAGTTTGTACAATCTTCATTAGAATTTTTCAATTCTTTAAGAGATCCTTCATATATCATTTTTCCTTTATTTATAATTCCTACGTCATCAACTAAGTTCTCCATTTCATTTAAAATATGTGAACTTATTATTATCGTTTTATTATAATCATCAGCAAGCTGTCTTAATAAATCTCGAATCTCTATTCTACCAAAGGGATCTAATCCATTTGTAGGTTCATCTAAGATTATAATTTCAGGATTATTAATTAATGCTAACCCTATAGCTAATCGTTGCTTCATCCCTAATGAAAATTTCGATACCTTTTTATTCCTAACATCTAATAATCCTACTGTTTTAAGTATATTATCTATTTCTTTTATATCTCCATTTTTCAATAAAGTTATTATTTTCATGTTATCATAGGCATTTAAGTGACTATAGTATGATGGTTGCTCTATTAAAGCTCCAACCTTTTTTAATATATTCATTTTATCTTTTTCAAATTGCTTTCCAAAAAACTCTATACTTCCATTATCTTTTCTTATCAAACCTAAAATCATCCTAATAGTAGTTGATTTTCCAGCACCATTTGGACCTAAAAAACCATAAATTTTACCTTTTTTAACGTTCATATTAATCTGATTTACAGCAAATATATCTTTATATTGTTTTGTTAATTGTTTTACCTCTAATACATTCATCCTGTCCCCCACCTTTCTATTTGATAAAAGTATATCATCCCAACCTTACACCAATATTTGCTTAACCTTACATTTACTTTACTTTTATTAGTAGATAACGTAAAAACTGAATTTTTGATATAATAAAGGTATCCTGAAAATGAAAGGAAGTTGATTTATGACTAATTACATAAAGATAAAGAAAATTCTTTTAGTAGATGATGATCCACAGCTAATATTAATGGAAAAATCTATATTAGAAGATGATGGGTATATAAATATTTTAACAGCAGCATCAGCTTCTGAGGCTATAATAAAATTTAATTCATATAAGCCGGATATTGTAATATTGGATATTATGCTTCCGGATGGGGATGGATTTTCTCTTTTAAAGAAAATGCGAGAAACTTCTGATGTTCCATGTCTTTTTTTAACTGCAAAAGGGGAGGTTGAAGATCGTTTCCTTGGACTTGGTATTGGAGGCGATGACTATATCGTAAAGCCATTTCTACCAAAAGAACTTACATTGAGACTTAGTGCTGTATTACGTCGTTGTTATAAAAATGAAAATCCCACGGTGATATTAAAAGATAGTACAATTGATTTTGAAAAAGCTCAAGTTGAAAAAGGTTCAGATATATTTACGCTTACAGCTAAAGAACACGCATTATTATCTGCATTATATCAAAATTCTAATAAAATTTTAACCATAGACTTATTATGTGAAGCTGCTTGGGGAGATAATTACTTTGGTTATGAAAACTCGCTTATGACACATATTAGACGTATTAGAGAGAAAATAGAATTAGATCCTTCACATCCTACGTCACTAATTACAATAAAAGGGTTAGGCTATAAATTAATTGTAGAAAAAAGAGGCAACTATTAATGGATATGAATGAGTTTATAAAAAGTAATTTAATCAAATTTATAGGATTTCTAATGATTATTTTATTAAGCAATGTATTAATATATATTATTTTATTTAACAGTAGTGTCAATTATTATAATAAAAATACTTCACCCAGTGAAATGACTGACATTACAGCAAACTCTATCTACCTAGACTCTGATAATAATTATAATTTAGATAAAGAAATTAAAGATGATTTACGATATAAAAATATTTGGGCAATGCTTATAGACAATACTGATGGATCTGTTATATGGAGTTTTGATTTACCTAATACAATAGAGACTCAATATACTTATTCAGATATAGCTAGATTTTCAAGGTATTATCTTGAAGACTATCCTGTATTTGTGCGTGAGTGTACATATGGTCTATTAGTACTTGGTTATCCAAAAGAAAGTATTGTTAAGTTTCCCACAAATTATATGTATTTTAATATGGTTAAAAACATTCCAATGTTAATTTTGATTATTATATTATTTGATGCTTTTCTTTTATTTATAGCTTATGCAGTTTCTAAATATAAGATTAATAAAGCAATCAACCCGATTGTTACAGCTATACAATCATTAGCTAATGGTAATAGTATAGAACTTAATAACGAAGGCGATTTATATGAGATAAATGAAAATATTAATAAATTATCACTTATTCTTAAGAAAAAAGACACTGCTCGTTCAAATTGGATTGCTGGAGTTTCACATGATATTAGAACGCCGCTTTCAATGATAATGGGGTATTCAGATAAATTAGCAAACAATAGTAATATTCCAAGTAGTTGCAAAGAACAGGCAAAAATTATACGTAAAAATAGTGAAAGTATCCGTGAACTAGTCAATGATTTAAATATATCATCAAAATTAGAATACGACACACATAACCTAGATATGAAGATTGTATATCCAATTAAACTAATACGATGTGTCATTGCAGATTTTTTAAATAGTGGTATAGATGAAAGTTATTCAATAGAGCTAACTACTCATGATATTGACTCAAATACTAACATTATCGGGGATGAGTTTCTACTAAAAAGAGCCTTGAATAACTTAATACAAAATAGTATTAAGCATAATCCAAATGGATGTAAGATTAATATAAATTGTATACGTAGAGCAAAGTATGTTTTTATTGAAGTGCTTGACAATGGTATTGGAGTTTCTTGTGATAAACTGGAAAAAGTAAAATCTAATGAGCATTATCTACTTGGTAATGGAAATATTTTAGAACAGCATGGATTAGGTTTATTAATCGTAAAGCAGATTATAAAAGTACATAATGGTCAAATAACATTTAAAAGTCAAAATAATTGTGGTTTTCAGGTAACTATTATGCTGGAAGATACTACTGTTGGTGGGACAAGAGGAGACATGTAAAAAACATATATATTTTTTTTCTAAGTCCAACTTGTGTTTTTTATTAAAAATAAGTGAAAAAAATACCCTCATTTTTTGTCCTCTTAGTATTGGGGTACTTTAGTACTGAATCGCTTTCTATGTACTAAAAAGTAATTTTATGTTACAATTTATCTATAACAATCGGATAATAAAAAAAGCTAGGAGTACTGTTTGGCGACGGGTATCCTAACTTTTAGTTTATAACCTAACAAGATAAGAGAATCTTGA
>NZ_JBOFYU010000273.1:0-12451 GCF_051654825.1 Clostridium sp. | reverse complement strand
AGCCAGGATCAAACTCTCACTAAAAAGTTTAATCTGTTGCTCAAATTACTTTGAGTCTTTTTTAAGACTCTCAAAAGAATTGCTGGTTATTACTTAACTTTTATTCTGTTCAATTTTCAAAGACCATTTTCTTCATCGCTCTCAAGCGACTTCTTTATATTATCATTTGTTTTGTTTATTGTCAACAACTTTTTAAAAAACTTTTTTGTTTTTCTTGGTTGTTTTCAATTTGTTGCCGCATCTCTCAGCGACGAGATTTATCTTAACATCTTATTTCATATGTTTCAAACTCAATAACATCCGTTTAATTAAATTATTTTAATTTTTCTATGTTATTCTTATTTTTTATATGTTTTTCTATCATTGATACGCCTGGAATAGAGTATGCTTATTTTCTTTAGTAATCTATATTTTAACTATCATTTTTTACTATTTATCACCTAATTATTATGCAATTTAAGTTAAACAATACTAATCAACGTTCTATTATTATGTGTATTTAGTAGCTACTTGAATATTGAAACAAAAAAATTGGTACTAATTAATTAAAATTAGTACCAATTTACTATTATTCTTCGTCTTGTTCTTCTGCTCTCTCTAATAATTCTTCTAATCCATTATCATTAGAATTATTGTTTGACTCTAAAGTCTCAACATTTACTTCTTCACTAATTTCACCGTCTAGTTCTATTTGTTCCTCTTTTTCTTCACCGTTACCACTAATTTTAGCAATAGCTACAACTTTTTCTTCTTCTATAGTTCTCATTAATGTTACACCCATAGCAGATCTATTTGTTACTGATACATCTGCAACATTAATTCTTATTGCAACTCCACTTGTGTTTATTAACATAAGCTCATCATCTACTTTACATACAGTAGCACCAACTAGCTTACCTGTCTTATCTGAAATCTTATATGTTATAAGACCAGTTCCACCTCTTTTTTGTCTCTTATATTCTGTAACTGGCGTTCTTTTACCAAAACCATTTTCACTAATAACAAGTAAATCTTCACCTTCTACTGCTATATCCATACATACAGCTATATCATCTTCTTTTAGATTAATAGATCTAACTCCAGCAGCAGTTCTACCCATTGCTCTTACATCTTGCTCATTAAACTTAATTGCATTACCATTTTGAGTTGCTAATATAATATCAGCATCACCTCTAGTAACTTTAACTTTAAGAAGTTCATCACCATCTCTTAAGTTAATAGCTATTAATCCATTCTTTCTAAGATTTTTAAATTCTGAAAGATGTGTTTTCTTAACTAATCCTTGCTTAGTAGCCATAAATAAGAATCCATCATTAACATCATCTCTAACTGTTAATACAGTTTCTATTCTTTCATCTTGCTCTATTGATATTAAGTTAATTATATTAGTTCCCTTAGCTGTTCTACCTGCATCAGGAATTTCATATGCTCTTAACTTATACACTCTACCTCTATTAGTAAAGAATAATACATCAGAATGAGTTGAGGTAATATTAACATGTTCTACAAAGTCATCTTCCTTTGTAGACATTGCTTGAATACCTTTCCCCCCTCTTCTTTGAGCAGAATAAGTATCAGCTGATATTCTCTTAATGTATCCTGAATGAGTTAATGTAACAACAACCTCTTCTTCTTGAATAAGATCTTCAATATCTATTTCATTAACTACTTTTTCAATAACACTTCTTCTTTCATCATTATATCTAGCTTTTATTTCTAATAATTCATCCTTAATTACCCCTAGTAATTTTTCTTCACTAGCAAGTATTGAATTTAAGTACTCAATTAATTTCATTAATTCATTATACTCATCTTCTATTTTATCTCTTTCTAATCCTGTAAGTCTTCTTAATCTCATTTCTAAGATTGCTTGAGCTTGCTTTTCACTTAATCCAAATCTCTCTATTAAAGTATTCTTAGCTATTTCTGAAGTCTTTGATCCTCTGATTATGCTAATTACTTCATCAATGTTATCTAAAGCTATTCTTAAACCTTCTAAGATATGAGCTCTTGCTTCAGCCTTATTTAATTCAAAAATAGTTCTATTTGTAATAACTTCTTTTTGGAATTCAATATAATAATTTAATACTTGTTTTATATTTAATACTTGTGGTTGATTATTAACTAATGCTAACATTATGACCCCAAAAGTATCTTGCATTTTTGTATGCTTATATAACATGTTTAGAACTACATTAGGATTTGCATCTCTCTTAAGTTCTATAACTATTCTCATTCCTTCTCTATCTGACTCATCTCTTAAATCAGATATACCAACTATCTTTTTATCTTTTACTAAGTCTGCAATATTTTCTATAAGCTTAGCCTTATTTACTTGGTAAGGTATTTCTGTAACTATTATTTTATGTCTATTATTTTCTTCTTCTATTTCAGCCTTAGCTCTAACTACAACTTTACCTTTACCTGTTTCATAAGCAGCTCTTATTCCTGCTTTCCCCATTATTATTCCACCAGTAGGGAAATCAGGCCCCTTTATTACAGTCATTAACTCTAATATTTCTGTTTCTGGATTATCGATTAACATTATTGTTCCATCAATAATCTCACCTAGATTATGTGGTGGTATATTTGTAGCCATACCAACTGCTATTCCTGATGATCCATTTACTAATAAGTTAGGATATCTTGAAGGAAGAACTGTTGGTTCTTTTTCTTCACCATCAAAGTTTGGAATAAACTCTACTGTATTTTTTGTTATATCTCTTAACATTTCAGCAGCTATTTTATTCATTTTTGCTTCTGTATATCTCATAGCTGCCGCGCTATCACCATCTACGGAACCAAAGTTTCCATGCCCATCCACTAGCATATATCTCATTGAGAAATCTTGAGCCATTCTTACTAGTGCATCATAAACTGAAGAATCACCATGTGGGTGATACTTACCTAGAACTTCCCCAACTATTCTTGCACATTTTCTGTACCCTTTTTCTGGAGCTAATCCTAATTCATGCATAGAGAATAATATTCTTCTATGAACTGGTTTTAAACCATCTCTAACATCAGGAAGTGCACGACCAACAATAACACTCATTGCATAATCGATGTAGCACTTTTTCATTTCCTTGTTAATATCTATAGGTATAACTTTTCCCTCGTTTAAACTCATGTACTTCACCTCGTTTTAGTACTAAACATCTAAATTACTTACTTTTTTAGCATTCTTTTGAATGAATTCTCTTCTTGGCTCAACCTTATCACCCATTAATATAGTGAATATTTCATCTGCAGCAATAGCATCTTCTATTGTTGCTTTTAAAAGTACTCTTTGTTCAGGGTCCATAGTTGTATCCCATAATTGAGTAGCATTCATTTCACCAAGACCTTTGTATCTTTGTATATTAGTTGAGTTATCTTTTCCACCAATTTCTGTTAGTATTTTTTCTAACTCATTGTCTGAATAAACATAGTATTCTTTTTTATTTTTCTTTACTTGATATAATGGTGGTTGAGCTATGTAAACATGCCCACCATCTAATAATCCTCTCATATATCTAAAGAAGAATGTTAATAATAGTGTTCTAATATGAGCACCATCAACATCGGCATCTGTCATTATTATTATTCTATTATATCTTAATTTTTCAGCATCAAAGTCTTCACCAATTCCTGCTCCAAAAGCAGTAATCATTGATCTTATTGAATCAGCAGTTAATATTCTATCTAATCTTTGTTTTTCAACATTTAATATTTTCCCTCTTAAAGGTAATATTGCTTGGAACTTTCTATCTCTTCCTTGCTTAGCTGAACCTCCCGCTGAATCCCCTTCGACTATATATATTTCACATTCCATAGGATCCTTAGATGAACAATCAGCTAATTTACCTGGTAATGATGAACGTTCTAGTACAGATTTTCTTGTTAATTCTCTAGCCTTTCTAGCAGCATCTCTAGCTCTAGCAGCCATTAATCCCTTTTCGATAATAGTTTTACCTACATTAGGATTTTCTTCTAAGAATATAGAAACACCTTCTCCAAGTATAGAATCAACTACACCTCTTACTTCAGAGTTTCCTAATTTAGTTTTAGTTTGCCCTTCAAATTGTGGTTCTGATATTTTCACAGAAATAACTGCAGTTAATCCTTCTCTTATATCTTCTCCTGAAAGGTTTTTATCATTTTCTTTTAAATGACCAAACTTCTTACCATAATCATTTATAACTCTAGTTAAAGCTGTTTTAAACCCTGATAAATGTGTTCCACCTTCTATAGTATCTATATTATTTGCAAAAGAATATAAGTTTTCGCTATATCCATCATTGTATTGAAGTGATATTTCAGCTATAATACCATCTTTTTCACCTTCAACATATATAGGCTCTTGATGCATTACTTCTTTATTTCTGTTTAAGTATGCAACAAACTCCTTTATTCCACCTTCATAGAAATAGTTTTCTACTCTTTCTTCTTCTTCTCTTTTATCTCTCAATGTTATACTTATCCCTTTGTTTAAGAAAGCTAACTCTCTTAATCTACTTGATAGTATATCAAAATCATATTCTGTTTCCTCGAATATTTCTGCATCTGGTTTAAAGCTAACAGTTGTTCCTCTTTCCTCTGATTCACCTATTTTAGTTAATTCAGAAAGAACATTTCCTCTTGAGTATCTTTGCTTCCATACAGCGCCTTCTCTTTTTACTACTACTTCACACCATTCTGAAAGAGCGTTAACAACTGAAGCACCTACACCGTGAAGGCCTCCAGATACTTTGTATCCGCCACCACCAAATTTACCACCTGCATGTAATACAGTCATAATTACTTCTACTGTTGATTTACCCATTTTAGGGTTTATCCCTGTAGGCATACCTCTACCATCATCAACTACTGTGATAGAATTATCCTCATTTATTGATACATCAATATTTTTACAAAAGCCAGCTAAAGCCTCATCTATACTATTATCTACAATTTCATAAACTAAGTGATGTAAACCTCTTGAACTTGTTGTTCCTATATACATCCCTGGTCTTTTTCTTACTGCTTCCAAGCCCTCTAAGACTTGAATCTGACTCTCATCATAGCTTTCTTTATTTTGTTCCAACATAAGCTCCTCCTTAATAGCACATAAGTATTATAATCACAATGAAGGTTTAGATTGGATTTATGGATTATAATCTATATTTGTTCTTTTAGTTAATGTTGAAGATGATATAGGTGATAAGTACACCTTACTCATCTTATTTACTTCCGCTATAACAAATGATTTTGGTTTATCTTTAGAAATTCTCTCAACAAATCCATCTTCTTCTGCCATTCTTAAAAATGCGCTAGTATCTGAACTATACATAGTTGTTTGTAAATCAAAAATTCCAATTACATCTTTGACTGGAACTACTACATTTTCTCCTAAATGCAAAAACACAAGAACGCCTCCTCTAATTTAGGATTTCTCCATCTTTAACTTTAAAAACTTTAGATCTCTCATCTAAATAATCTGTTAGATCTTCTATTCCAGTACAAGTTATTACAGTTTGTATTTCTCTAATAGTTCTAAGCACATATCTTTTTCTACTAAAATCTAATTCAGATAATACATCATCTAGTAAAAGTACTGGATATTCCCCTGTTAACTCCTTTATTATTTTTAAAGAAGAAAACTTTATAGTTAATACTGCGCTTCTTTGCTGACCTTGAGATCCAAAGCTCTTAGTATCAACATCATTTATAAGTACTGAAAAGTCGTCTCTATGAGGACCTATACTAGTTATTCTCTTTTCAATGTCTTTTTTTCTATTCTTTTTTAAAAGCTGATAAAAATTATCTTCAACATTGTTTAGATCTCTAATCGTACTTATATATTTAAACTCTATATCTTCTTTTCCTGAAGATATATCATTATGTATCTCTTTTCCATAGAGATTCAACTTATCCATATAATTAAGCCTATCTATTATTATATCATAACCATATTTCACCAATTGAATATCATAAATTTCTAAAATTTCTTCATCAATGTCTCTATTTTTCAAAAGCATGTTTCTTTCGTTTAAAACTTTATTATATTGCACTAAATTATAATAATATCTTGAATTTAATTGACATAACTCCATATCAATAAATTTTCTTCTTATTCCTGGGGAATCCTTTATTATCTTTAAATCCTCTGGTGAAAACATTACAACATTAAAGTTACCAAATAACTCTCCTATTTTAGTAACTTTAACTTTATTTATTCTAATAGCTTTTCGCCCATCCTTTAATATACTGATGTCTATTCTCTTATCTAATCTTTCTCTTCCAACAGTTACACTAATATAGGCATTATCACTATTCCAATATATTAACTCTCTATCTTTTGACGTTCTATGAGATTTTGCAAATGCACAATAATGCATAGCTTCTAGTATATTAGTTTTCCCTTGAGCATTATCACCCATAAATACATTAACATTTTTACCAAGATTTATATCTAGCATCTTATAATTTCTATAATTAAGCATTTGAAGTTTTTTAATGTACATTTTTAACCCCCTTTTAATTATAACATAGAGGAGTAAAAAATTATTATAGAAAAATCTAAAGATATTAAAGTAATATTTCTTATATTACTTTAAATTGCTCTCCTTCAAATTCAACTACATCTCCAGGTCTTATCTTTTTGCCTCTTTGAGTGCAAATTTCACCATTAACCTTAACAAGTTCCTCTAAAACATAAATTTTAGCCTCTGAACCTAATGACGCTACTCCACACCATTTTAAAAATGAATCTAGTTTTATAAATTCTGTATTAATTTTAACTTCTTTCATATTTATTCAAAACATGCATATTTATTAATTTAATATGCATGTTTTATTCACCTCCAACTATCTTATTAATCTTACTGGCAATACTAAATATTTAGCATTTTGAGTATTTTTTCCTTTTAACACACAAGGACTTACGCTTGATGTCATTTCCAATCTAACTTCATCATCTTCCATATTCTTCAATACATCTAAAAGATATCTTGAGTTAAATGCAATTTGAACATCTTCACCTTGCAAGCTGATTGATACTTCTTCCCTAACTTTTCCCAATTGAGAATTAGAAGTGATAACTAGAGTATCCTCTTGAACATCTAATTTTATTAAATTGCTATTTCCATCCTTAGCCATTAATGATGCTCTTTCTATTCCATTTTGTAATTCTTGCTTATTTACATTAACTAATATCTTATATTCTTGAGGTAAAAGTGATATGTAATTTACAAATTTTCCATCTAATAATCTAGAAATTATTTTAGTATTTCCTAAATTAAATAATATATGATTATTAGTAAATGTTATTTTAACTATATCTGATGTATCTTCTAGTATTTTAGATACCTCATTTAAAGTCTTTCCAGGAATAACTACTTCCAAATCATTTTCATTATCTAAAAACTCATTTCTAACAGCTAATCTATAACCATCTAATGCAACTAAATTTAAACTTTTATTCTTTACTTCGAATAAAATACCTTGAAGTATAGGTCTAGTTTCATCTTGAGCTATTGCAAATGATGTTCCTTTTATCATATTTTTTAATAAATTTTGAGGAACTTCTACTGATAAATCCTCATTTATGCTTGGTAAAGCTGGATAATCTTCTCCATTCATATAAACAAGATTAAATACAGACTTTTCACAAGTTATTTGAATTATGTCATTTTCTAATGTTTCTATCTTAACATCAGAATTAGGTAGTTTTCTTATTATCTCTCCAAAGATTTTAGAATCTATTACTATTTTTCCTTCTTCTAATACATCTGAAGAAACTTTAGTTTCTATACATACATCAATATCTGATCCAACTAAAGTTAAACCTTCTTTAGTTGCATTTATGTAAATACCTTCTAATATAGGCATTGTTGTTTTTCCAGTTATAGCTTTACTAACTATTGAAATCCCTTCTTGTAATAAATGTTTTTCACATATAAAAATCATTAAAAATACCTCCTTATTTATACACAGTGATTATTCTATTAAATAAGATAATATATTAAATATTATTAATAATAATAGTAGTAGGCTGTGTGGATATGTTGAAAACCCATCCTAGGCCTTGAAAACACTGAATTTTTTATAAAAAAATATTGTGGATAAGTGAAGCAAAATCATCTTTACTTATCCACAGTTTACACAGGAACAATTGCTTTTGAGACTTATCCACATTTAATTATATAAAGTTATGTACATCTGTTAATTAATTTTGAGTTAATTTTTTTGTTATATCATTTACTGTGTGTTGTAGACTTTCATCTCTATTTAATGTATCTGAAATTTTCTCGTAAGCGTGAATTACTGTAGTGTGATCTCTACCACCAAACTCTTCACCTATTTTTGGTAATGACATATCTGTAAGTTTTCTACTTAAGTACATAGCTATTTGTCTTGGATAAGCTACGTTTCTAGTTCTTCTTTGTGATTTCAAATCTTCTATACGTAAATTAAAATAGCTTGCAACAACATCTTGAATTATATCTATAGTAATATTTTTATTTTGTTTATTAGATATAATGTCTTTTAAAGCTTCAGTTGCTAAATCACTACTAATTGCCCTATTAGTAAGAGATGAGTATGCAACTATTCTTATTAATGCGCCTTCAAGTTCTCTTATATTTGATTTAATTTTTGTAGCGATATAAACCATTACTTCATTTGGAACATTTAATTTTTCTACATCAGCCTTTTTCTTTAAAATGGCCATTCTTGTTTCAAAATCAGGAGCTTGAATATCAGCTATTAAACCCCATTCGAATCTAGATCTTAATCTGTCTTCTAATGTAGGAATTTCTTTTGGTGGTCTATCTGATGATAGAATTATTTGTTTATTTGCTTCGTGCAAAGCATTAAATGTATGGAAAAACTCCTCTTGAGTTCTTTCTTTTCCAGCAATAAATTGAATATCATCTATAAGTAGAACATCTACATTTCTATACTTATTTCTAAATTCTTCATTTTTATCATCTTTAATAGAATTAATAAGTTCATTAGTAAATTTTTCTGATGAAACGTAAACTACTTTAGCATTAGGATTATTTTGTAGTATATAATGACCTATTGCATGCATTAAGTGAGTTTTACCTAAACCAACGCCTCCATAAATAAATAATGGATTGTAAGCTTTTGCAGGAGATTCAGCAACGGCTAAAGATGCAGCATGAGCAAATCTATTACTATTACCTATTACAAAGGAATCGAAAGTATATTTTGGATTTAATGTACTAGATACATCAGCATTTACATTTAATGTTGGCTTATTTTCTTTTTTTTCATTTAGTTGCTCTTTTTGAACTTCTTCTTCTTCTTTAATATCAGATTCTATTAAAAATTCTACACTATATAATTTGGAGCAAGCAGCTTCTATAGAATTAACGACTAAATCTTTATAACGTTTTTCTAATATATCTTGTGTAAAAGAGTTAGGAACGCTGATTCTGATAGTATTGGAAGATATAGAAATTGGTTCGCAACTTTTTATCCATGTGTTAAAGCTAACTTCACTCATCTCACCTTTTATAATATTTAATGTTTTTTCCCATAATGATTTAAGCTCGGCATCCATCGAATATCCTCCATTTAAAATAAATTTTGAAATAATATAATAACAATTTACTAACAATATATCAACATAATTATTAACAGGTCATGTTAATAATAGAAATACTTAATAAAATTATGCACATGTTAATAATTATGTTGATACAAAAAGATAACTAAAGTTATCCACAATATAAGTATGTACAGTTTTAAACATTATTAACACGGAATAAACTCATTAAATTTGCTAAAAATATTACTAATTGAGTAAGATATTAATATAAAGATAACAAGTTATTCACAATTTAATCCACAGTTGTGGATAAGTCGACTTATTCACAAAAATATTCACAGTCAATATTAATAATAACATAAGTTAAATACTGTGTTCAAGGAGTTATCCACAAAAATATGATTTAAAGATTTAATTTATCAACAATAAATTGGAATTTATAGCGTATTGACATAAAATCATGATATATATATAATAATAAGGTAAATTTAAAATTTTCGATAAATATAGTTGTTGACTATATAAAAAACTTTAAAGGGGGTGTAGTGAATGTTCATGACATACCAACCAAAAAAGAGACAAAGAAAAAAAGAGCACGGATTCAGAAAAAGAATGAGCTCTTCAGCAGGAAGAAACGTTCTTAAGAGAAGAAGACTAAAAGGTAGAAAAAAATTAACAGCATAAGGGCCGCATTAAGTGGCCTTTTTTCTGCAAATGCAGGAAAAAAAGGAGTCAGAGCCTAAAATGATATATAGATTAAGAAAAAATACTGAATTTAGAACTGTATATAAAAGAGGAAAGTCACTGGCAAATTCTATTTTAGTTCTTTATACATTTAATAATAGAAAGAACAAGGATGCAGAAGGATCTATATATAATAAAGTAGGGATTTCTGTAAGTAAAAAAGTTGGAAACAGTGTAGTTCGTAGTAGAAGTAAACGATTGATAAGTGAAAGCTATAGACTTAATTGTCATAACTTAAAAAATGGTTATGATTTTGTTTTTGTTGCAAGAACTTCAATTAAGGATAAAAGTTATTCAGAAGTAGAAGAAGCTATGAAAAAACTTTTTTTAAAGGCAGGATTATATAAATAATGAAAAAAATAATGCTAAAGTTAATATTTTTATATAGAAAATATATTTCACCAATGAGACCACCTTGTTGTATATATGTACCGACTTGTTCAGAATATGCAATTGAAGCTATTAATAAATACGGTGCTCTTAAAGGTGGATTTTTAGCAATAAAGAGAATTTTGAGGTGCAATCCATTTTCAAAGGGTGGATATGACCCTGTTAAATAAAGGAGGTTAGACATAGATTATGATGTCGTTTTTATCACCAATAACTAATTTCTTAACGATTATATTTGATGGACTACACGGATTCTTGCTTAACTTATTCAACATGCAGCCAAGTGGTATGTCTTATGTACTAACAATTTTAACTTTTACAGTAATAATAAGATTGTTAATACTTCCATTAAATATTAAATCAACTAAGTCAAATGCTAGAATGCAAGCAATTCAACCGGAGTTAAAGAAAATACAAGCAAAATATGCAAATGATCCACAAAAGATGCAAATGGAATCATCAAAATTAATGAAAGAAAATAATGTAAGTATGTTCGGTGGATGTTTACCAACATTATTACCACTACCAATATTATTTGCTTTATATTATGTATTTATGAATATAGATAAATCAGCAGTAGTTGATCCATCATTCTTATGGATAGCAGATGTATTCTCAAGAGATAAGCTTATGATTTTACCAGTATTAGCATTCTTAAGTACTTATGTACCAAGTTTATTATTATCTAAATCAATGCCATCACCTGAAGAGGGTGGTATGAATATGGGTACTATGAATTTAATGATGGCTGGTATGATGGGTGTAATGTCTATAAACTTTAGTGCAATACTAGTTATTTATTGGGTTATAGGGGGAGCGATTCAATTAGCTCAAACTTATTTCTTAAATTATTTACCATATAAGAAAAAACAAGAAGAAAAAGCACTTAAAGAAGCTGAACAAGTGTCTTTAAATGCAAAGAAATCAACACCAAAAACTAAAAAAAGAAAATAATAATGCTTTAGCATTTACTAGGTGGGTGAATAGGGTATGAAAACATTAGAAATCACAGGCAAAAATGTAGATGAGGCATTAAAATCTGCATTAGAACAATTAAATGTTACTAAAGATAAAGTTGAAGTTGAGATTATAGACGAAGGAAACAAAGGATTTTTTAATTTTATAGGAGCAAAACCGGCTAGAATATTAGTTAAGGTTAAAAGAGATTATCTAGAGGAAGCAAGAACCTTTTTAAGAAGTGTTCTTGATGCCATGGAAATTAAAGCTGAGATAGGAATTAAAGAAGAAAATGAAGTAATTCATATTAATCTTACGGGTCCGGCAATGGGCGTTATCATTGGATATAGGGGGGAGACTTTAGATTCTCTACAATATCTAATATCTTTAGTTGTTAATAAAGGCCATGATATACCTTATAAAAAAATTGTTTTAGATACTGAGAATTATAGACAAAAGAGGGAAGAAACTTTAAAGAGAGTTGCTGAAAAAGCAGCTTACAAGGTTAGAAAAAATAAAAGATTATTTAAGTTAGAGCCTATGAATCCTTATGAAAGAAGAGTAATTCATTCAGCATTACAAGATAATGAATTTGTTACTACTTATAGTGAGGGTGAAGAGCCTTATAGAAGAATAGTCATTGATATAAAAAAAGAAAGCTAATTTAGCTTTCTTTTTTTTGTTTTCGAATTTTTGACTTAATTTAATTATTTTTGTAAAATGTATATTATCTAAATTGGGATATAATAAAGAAAGGGGAGCAACTTAGAAGGAGGATAACTAATGAAAGAATTTGACACAATTTGTGCAATAGCAACAGCC
>NZ_JBOFYU010000272.1:0-5019 GCF_051654825.1 Clostridium sp. | reverse complement strand
AGAGGAAATGAAGAACTAATAAGTATTACTAAAATAGGGATATTAATTTATTACACATCATTTATGCCTATGGGATTAAATGTAGTAAATATAGCTTATTTACAATCTATTGAAAAAGCAAAGTATTCAAGTAGTTTGTCTATATTAAGAGGAATAATATTATCCATAACTTTAGTATTAATATTATCAAATATATTTGGAATAATAGGAGTTTGGCTAGCTATACCATTATCAGAACTAATAACATTAATTATTGCTTTTATATTTATAAATAAGGTTTAGATATAATAACTTAATAGTATGCTTATAATTAAAAGAAGTGATTGTAATAGATAAAAACTAATCTAATATAATCACTTTTTTTATAGCAAAATTATTAATAAAGTTATAAGAAATATAGATAGTACTTTTTTTATGAATATAAATATGGTATATTTTTCATAAGAAATATGTATAAAAATTAGAAGAATAATTAAGAATCTAAAAGAGAAGAATATAAAACTAGAGAATGTACAATGAGGAGGGGCTATAAAATGGATAGAGAATCAATGTTATCTATGGATCCCAATATATTAGTTAGTATGGTCAATATGAAGCTAAGAGATTTTTATTCTAGCTTAGAAGCTTTTTGTGAAGATACAGGGATATTAGAAGAGGAATTAAAGAAAAAGCTTTTAGATGCTGGATATGAATATATAAATGAGCAAAAACAATTTAGATAATTACGATAATACAAAATATAAATTATTTTAAAATGGAGGTATTCAAATGAAAGCAAGAAAATTAGGGAAAATAGCTGTATTAGTGGCAGCATCAGCAGCCTTAGTTACAACAATATTAAATGATAAGAAGACAAAGTCTTCAAGTATTACACTTGGAAACAATGAAGAAAAACAAGATGAAATAAATGTAGAAGAAAATGAACAATAAAAGATGTCGTAAGACATCTTTTTTATAAATTAATTTATGTATTGACAATATGGAAAAAAATACATATAATTATATTAACAAATTAATCTTTAGTCCTTTGATGAGGAAGAGTAACTGTTATGCAAGGTTTAAGAGAGCCGAAGGTGGTGTGATTTCGGTACTATAGCAAATAGTGAATGGGCCTCTGAGGTGTGATACGAAATCATGAGATAGTAGTTGATCCGTATGTCCCACGATATAGGGAATAGAGTATGTTAGTACTTGATTTGAGAGGCTTTTTTAAAGCAATTTAGGTGGCAACGCGGATAATATATCCGTCCTATACGTTAGTATAGGACGGATTTTTTTTATTTAAAAATATGGCTAAGGAGTTGATAGAAATGGTTTGAAGTGAGTGGTGTTTTAAGACGTAAATATAAAAAGTATTTTTAGGAGGATTATGAAATGAACAGAAATTTAAAAACTAGAAAAATGATAATGAATTCAATATTAATAGCCTTAGGAGCTTTATTACACCAAATTACTCCAGCTTTAGGACTACCTATGCAGCCAGATTTTGCATTAGCAATTTTATTTGTAATTATATTAGTAAATGATGATTATAAAACTACATTACTATCAAGTATAGTAATAGGAGTATTAACAGCTCTAACTACAAAATTTCCAGGTGGACAACTGCCTAATATTATAGATAAGGTTATAACAGCTAATATAATGTATTTAATGATATTACCATTAAGAAATAGAGTAAGTAATAATTTTAAAATGTTATCAATGCTTATAGTAGGAACAGTAATAAGTGGTCTTATTTTCTTAACATCAGCTCAAGTTATAGTTGGATTGCCAAGTGCGTTTATGAGTTTAGTAAAAGTAGTAGTAATTCCAACAACTATAATGAATGCATTTTTAGGAATGATATTATATAAATCTGTATCTACAGCTTTTAAGATAACTGGGATACAAGTTAATGTTTAAAAAAATAAAAATACTCTCTAAAATAAATTAGAGAGTATTTTTATTTTTAATATTAGTTTTTAATAATTTTATATACTTCAGGTGTTTCATTAGTAATTGCTTTAAATGTATAACCCTTATTTTTATAATGCTTAATTATACCTGGAAGGGCTGATGCAGTTGACTTATTTATATAAGAGCAATGCATTAATACAATAACTGTTTCACAATCCTTATGCTTACAAGCCTTTGTAACTATTTGCCCAGGATCAGAATAAGGATTAGCACCATCTCCACTATCTGTAGTCCAATCATATATTTTTAGATTGTTTTGATGTAATAGATCTACTAGAGATTGAGTTAAATGATAAGTACTATTATTACAACCAAATGGGAATCTTAAAATAGTATAATTTTCACCTGTAACATCATAAATAGTTTTTTGGTCTTCAAGCATTTCTTTTAAAAATCCTTCATTTCCTGAATAAAGCTTTCCACGATTATGTGAAAAACTGTGAAGTCCAATGCTATGACCTTCATCTTTCATTCTTAAAATTAAATCCTCTTGACCTTTAATTTGCTCACCAATAACAAAGAAGGTAGCAGGTACATTTTCTTTTTTTAAAGTATCTAAAACACTTGTAGTAGTTTTGCCACCTGGGCCATCATCAAAGGTAAGATAAACCACCTTTTCTTTAGAGTTTTCAGTAGTTTCGTCATTTACTTCTTTTTCAGGAGTTTCACATGCTTTGGGAACTAGAGAAAAAGAAATAAATAATATCAAAGCTAAAGAAAAAGCTAGTAAACTAGAAAAGAAATTTTTTCTATTCAACATAAAGACCTCCTTCTTAAAAGCAATATGTATTTAGTGTTCCATCTTTTTTAAATAATAAAAGTATTATTATTTGGAAAAAAACTTGCGATTTATTTATTAAGCTGATATAATGTAGCAAAACAATATGAAATTCTTTAAATTGGTCCAGAGAGGCTAAGAAGAAGTTAAATGATAAGATGTAGTGTTTTCTATATCTAATTTAAATGAAAGTTAAGCTTCTTATGCCCTAAGGATAAGAAGTTTTTTATTTTGCAAATTTATATTTAATAATTTACAAAAGATAAGTTAAAATATAAACCTTTTTAAATTAGTCCAGAGAGGCTGAAAAAGGGAGAAAGTAATATTTCTCCTTACTAAAAATAAGGAGGTCATTTTAGATGGCACAATATGTAGAAACAAAAAATAAAGAACAATCAGAAGTTGTAAAAAAGGGGATACTTAAAGGAATATTAGGAATTCAACATTTAATAGCAATGTTTGGAGCAACTGTATTAGTTCCTATGATAACTGGATTAGATATTTCAGTTGCATTATTTTCAGCAGGGGTAGGGACTTTAATTTTCCATTTATGTACTAAAGGTAAGGTACCAGTATTCTTAGGTTCATCATTTGCATTTATACCAGTAATAGGAGCAGTATCAGCTCAATATGGAGATTTAAGATATGCTCAAGGTGGAATATTTGTAGCAGGACTTATTTATGTGGCAATTTCATTCTTAATAAAAAAAATAGGTGTTGAAAAAATAAGAAAAATACTTCCAGCACAAGTTGTAGGTCCAATGATAATGGTTATAGGTTTAAATTTAATTCCAACAGCATTAGATATGGCTGGAGTTAATGCAGTAATAGCAGGTGAAGCAGGAGCAACTACTAGTTTATTTATAGCAATAATAACTTTAACATTAGCTTTAGGAATAAAGTTTTTTGCTAAAGGATTTTTATCACAGGTAGCAATTATAATAGCAGTAGCAATTGGATATATAATTAGTTTATTCTTAGGACAAGTTGATGTGGCATCAATACAAAGTGCAAGTTTAGTAGCAATACCAAACTTTACTCTTCCAAAGTTTGACTTTGGGGCAATAATGATAGTTGTACCAGTTATATTAGCAGTATTTATGGAACATATAGGAGATATAACAACTAATGGACAAGTTGTAGGTAAGAACTTCATAGAAGAGCCAGGATTAAATAGAACTCTTTTAGGTGATGGATTAGCTACATTAGTAGCATCATTAATAGGTGGACCAGCTAACACTACTTATGGAGAAAATACAGGAGTTTTAGCTATAACTAAAAATTATGATCCATCAATATTAAGACTTACAGCCATATTTGCAATAGTATTAAGCTTTGTTGATAAGTTTGGGGCAGCAATAAGAACTATTCCTTCTTCAGTAATGGGAGGAATAAGCATAATGTTATTCTCAATGATTGCATTTGTTGGATTACAAACTGTAAGAAATGAAAAAGTTGAAGCAAATATTAAAAATATAATTCTTATGGTTGTGATATTATTTATAGGTTTATCAGGTATATTCTTAAATGAACCAATAGGAATTAAAATAACTGAAACTGTAAATATATCAGGATTAAGTTTAGCTGCGTTAGTAGGAGTAGTTTTAAACATTATATTAACAAAGGTTTTTAAGTCATCAGATAAAAAAACAGCATAGTAAGAAATAACTTTAAATAAAATCTATAGTAGGTAAAAGCTCTTAATAGAGCGTTTAGCTACTATAGATTTTTTGTTTGCAAGAAAAATATATTATGTTACTAAAAAGTAGAATTAAGTATGTTGAGATAAAGAATACTAAAAGTACTTTTATATAAATCAATAGAAAACTGTATAAATTTGAGGAAAGATTATTATCACACAATGGTAGGTAAAATCATATTATGTAACTATATTGTAATTAGGAGGGGAGTATGAAGATAATAATAGATGATCAATACTATACAGATGAAAGTGGGGAAATTTATTATAGTGATAACAAGAGTAGGGAAGAACAGCTTAATTCTCAATATTACAATGAAGATGGTAATATAAGTTTTTATGAAGAGAAAGAAGAAATATCTCAAAATGTTAGTTTAGATAATTGTGATGAATCAGTAGATAATAATTTTAGCGATACTGATAAATTTAGTACTTATGAACCTACTAACAATGAAAGTTTTAAGGTTGTTATTGAAGATGAAGAGATAATAGAGGAAGAGCCGGTTTTAAGAAAGAGTAAAAGAAAACATAAGGATTATGATAATTACAATTCAAAGGGATGTATTACAGTTATTTGTAAGTT
>NZ_JBOFYU010000271.1:0-6287 GCF_051654825.1 Clostridium sp. | reverse complement strand
ATAACAATGAATAGTGTTTGTTTTTAAAATTAATTTTATAGTAAAGTTTTCTGTAAATGCAGAGGTTAGAGTATGTTATTTATAATTATATAATCTTTGATATTGGAAATTTAAATTTGAAAACATATGAGATATAATGAGTCTGATAAAAATTACATTTATAGAAAGAAAATGGATTATAATCAGTTTGAAAAATACAATTAAAGTAAAAAAAGAATAAAAAGACTAAATTATTTTTTGTAAAATTATTTAGTCTTTTTTTAATTTGATTAGTAAAAAATGTAAAAAAATATAATTGATGTTAAAAAAATATAGTAAAGTGTTTACTATGAAAAAATTTTTAAAAAAATTTATACGACAGAAATAGTGCCTTAAACATATTGAAATAACTGGGTTGTAATATATTACATTTACATATTATTTGTTAATTTACTTAAAATATAATAATATGTAGTATTTACATATTATAGATAAAATGGTATATTATCATTGTAGATATTTGGAATAAAAAGAAATTAAGTGAAAAAAATGACGAATAAACTCAGTTTATATCGCGTGAAAACATTTTCTTATTTATTCTAGAAATTAACAAAAGGGGGACTTATATAATGAAGTCAAAGACTAAAAAATTTAATTGGGTCATAGCAAGAGTTATGACGGTAATTATGGCATTAACATTATTACCAAATGTATCTCTAGTTAATGTACAAGCTACAGAAAGAACTGAAGCTAAAAATGCAGACTACGAGATATATCCAATTCCTCAAAGTGTTGAATACAATGAGGGAACTGTTAACTTAAGCAACGAAGTAAACGTTGTGTTTGAAAATGGAGTTGATGAAGCAACTCAAAATAGACTAATGGAAGTATTAGCTATTAAAGGAATTGAATCTGTAACAGGAACAGAAATAGTAGAAGGAAAAACAAACTTCTTAGTAGGTATAAATAATTCAAATGGAGTTGTAGATAATTATTTCAAAGCAAATAATTTATCAGATGATGCTCACTTTGAAAATTTTGATTCTCATATAGTATCAGCAAAAGATAATATCGTTGCTGTATTAGGAAGAGATACTGATTCTGCATTCTACGGAATCACTACTTTAAAATTAATCTTTAAACAATTAGAAACTCAAGAAATGAGAAACTTATTAATTAAAGATTTCTCAGATGGACAATGGAGAGGATTTATTGAAGGTTACTACGGTATTCCATGGAGCAATGAAAACAGAATGAGCTTAATGGAGTTTGGTGGAGATTTCAAAATGAACGCTTACATCTTCGCTCCTAAAGATGATGAATATCACAGTCTTAAATGGAGAGAACCATACCCAGCTGAAAAATTAGCTGAAATAGAAGAAATGGTTGGAGTTGGTGCTGCAACTAAGAATAAATTCATATGGACAATTCACCCATTCTTAAAGGATGGAATGAACTTCTCAACAGACGAAGCTTATCAAGAAGATTTAGCAAAAATTATTGCTAAATTCGAACAATTATACAGCATTGGAGTACGTCAATTTGGTGTTCTTGCAGATGATGCTGAAGGTGAAGCTGATGATCAAGTTAGATTAATGAATGATTTAGAAGCTTGGAGATTATCAAAAGGTGATGTTTATAACTTAATATTTGTACCTAAGGTTTACACTAAGGAATCAGCAGGTGGAGATGTTAACAATGCATATTTAAAAACTATAGGAACTATGCCAGAAACTGTAGACATTATGTGGACTGGTGACGTAATACTTGGTTATGTTACTCAAGATACATTTGAATTCTTTGAAGAGGCTGTAGGTCGTCAAGCATTCATGTGGTTAAACTGGCCAGTTAATGACATAAACAATAAGAGATTATTAATGGGTAAAGGTGAAATGTTAGACCCAGAAGTTAATAACTTTAAGGGAATAGTAACTAATCCAATGCAAGAAGCACAAGCTTCAAAGGTATCTTTATTTGCAATAGCTGACTACGGTTGGAATAGAGCAGATTTCGATATGGATAAGAGCTGGGCAGATTCATTTAAATATATTGAACCAGACGCAGCTGATGAATTACACACATTTGCAAAACATATGAGTGATCCAGCTCCAAACTGGCATGGATTAGCTTTAGAAGAATCAGAAGAATTAAGACCAGTAATCGAAGAATTTACAAGAAAATTATTTAGAAAAGAACCAATAACTGAATACAGCAAAGTAGTTTTAGCTGAATATCAAGAAATATTAGATGCTACCAATACTTTTGCTCAAAAATCACAAAATGATTTATTAAAGAATGAAATCAAAGGTTGGATTGATTCTTTAAGAGATATAGCTGAATCAACTATGGCATACGTAAATGCAGCAGTTGCTTTAGAAAAAGGAAATGCTGATGAAGCAATTAAATACTATGTTCAAGGTGAAGATGAGTATACTGCTTCAAGATCACATAGAGTTCCAGCAATCAATGATGGACAAACTAGACCTGAACCAGGAACAAGACACTTAATACCATTTGCAAAAGACTTATCAAGATTAATTGGTGAAAGAGTTACTCAATTAATTAATCCAGATACTTTAAGATTATCATTATTCCCTTACACAAATATGGGATATCAATTATATTGGGGACATGTTCAAAATATAGTTGATGGAGATAATGCAAGATTATCAACTATGTGGATACGTGGAGCTGCTAAAGAAGGTGACTATGTTGCTTTAGAATTAAGCGATGTAACTAATGTTAACAGCATAATATTTGAACACGGTGAGCCAGGAGCTGGAGATGCATTTAACTTTGTTAAATTCCAATCTTCAATGGATGGTGAAAACTGGACAGATATAAATGATATTGCATACGGACCATCACAACAAAAAATCGTTATTGAAGATTTAGATGTTGATGCTAAATATGTAAGAGTAATGCCTACTGGAGAAATGAAGAACAACTGGATTTCAGTTCGTGAATTCTCAGTAAATAAAGATGATGTAGAAAACATTAAGAGAAATGTTTATACAAATGTTGAATCATTAGAATCAAACAAAGTTAGCATTTATCCAGATCATGCTGCAATTGCAGGATTAAATGGAGTAACTTTAGCTGAAAATCAATATGTTGGTATTAAATTAGATAAAATCAGAGAAATAACTAATATAATTGCAGAAGTAACTAACAGCGACAAATTAGCTTTAGAAACATCAGTAAATGGTGTTGAATGGACAGCAGTAGCTGATAAAGCTAACAAAGTAGCAGCGCGTTATGTACGTTTTGTAAATAAATCAAAAGAAGCTGTAACTGTAGATGTTACAAACTTAGCTGTAGAATACTCAAACAACGATGTTAGATTTGATATTAGACCAGCTGCAGAAGCTAAATTTGAACCAGGTAATTTAGTTGATGGTAAATTAAATACAGCATTTAAGCCACAAGTAAATGCACCTAAGACAGGAAGCCTTGTATATAAAGTATCAGAAAATACTGATATAACAAACATTACTATAGTACAAAACCCATCAACTATTTCAGATGCTGTAGTTTCAGTAAGAACTGAAAATGGTTGGTCAGAAGTTGGTACTTTAGCTAAGAATGTAAATACATTTGAAACAGCACAATTTAGTAATGTATTTGAAATAAAGGTTGCTTGGGATGGGGTTGCTCCAACTCTTCATGAAATTGGAACTTCAACAGCAAAAGCACCAGTAGAAGAAGTTAATAAAGAAGAATTAGTAAATGTAATAGCTAAAGCAGAAGCTTTAAAATCAGAAGATTATACAGCTGAAACATGGGCTACTTTAGAAGCATCATTAAAAGCAGCTAAAGAAGTATTAGCTAATTCAGAAGCGACTCAAGAAGAAGTAAATGCAGCAGTAGCATCATTAAACAAAGCTATAGAAGCTTTAGTTAAAAAGCCAGAAGGTGGAAACAACGGTGGAAACAACAACGGTGGAAACAACAATGGTGGAAATAACAACGGCGGAAATAATAATGGTGGAAACAATAATGGCGGAAGCAACAATGGTGGAAGCAATAATGGAAACAAACCAACTAAGCCAGGAAAAGGTGATGGAAGCTTACCAAACACTGGAGGACAATCAGCAGCAGCAGTACTTGCTTTAGGAGGAATCCTTTCAGCTGCAGGTGTTACACTTAGAAAGAAAAGAAAGTAATAATAACTTTTAATTAGATTGCTTGTTTATAAAATTAAGGAGTATTAAGAACTAAATGTTTTTAATACTCCTTTTTCATACAAAAAAATAAAAGTAGAGCCTGGCATCCGGCGAAGGACAAACCAGGCTCTACAAGTAATTAGCACTTTACGTACCAACTGCTCATTTATAATAACACAGAGGGATTTTAAAAGCAACACATATTTTTAATATAGTTAAGTGTAAAAATTACCACAGTATTTAAACTAAATATACAGAGTACATTTTTATTATTACAAAGGGGAATATTAATATAAGCTAAAATTTTATTTTAATTTTGTTCTTACAACTAAAATCTATGGATAAAATAGAGTAATTGATTTAAAAAGGAGGTGAATTTAGTAAGTGGTTTTTAAATTTAATAATCAACTTACTAAAAAGCTTTATGATGGAAAAATTAAAGAAAAATAAACTATATATAAAGTATGGAATAATAATTATTTTTATTGCTATTGTAGTAGTTTTAACAGTAAAGACTATTGCTTATGGAGAAGATATAATTAGTTGGACTGTATATGAATTTAAAAGGTTTTTAACAATTATTGCTCCAGTTATATATGCAGCATTATTAGCTTATATTCTATATGAGCCTGTAAATTTTATAGAAAACTCCATAAAAAAAGTATCTTATAAGGCTTCTAAAAAACATATAAAAGATAAATATAATGGAGTTATAAGAGCTATAAGTCTTATATTAGTTTTACTAGCAATTATTTTATTAGGAATTGTAATATATAATTATTTAGTTCCACCTATAATTACAAATATAAAAGAAATACTTAATTCCCTTCCAGAGTTTCAAGAGGACTTAAAGGGATGGATAAATCAAATAGTAGAAAGCTTGAATAGTAAAAATCTTTCAGTGGAATCAACTGGAGAATTAACTGGAGAAATAGTTAATAAAGTTAGTGGTTATGCAAACAATATCTTAAATATAGTTGTTGGAACATTAGGTAATATTTCTTCATTTGCATTAAACTTTGTAGTAACATTAATTTTAACTTTATATTTTTTAATGGATAAAGAAAGATTAATAAGGCAAATGAAAAAAGCTAGAGATGTCTTATTACCAGAAAAAACAGGAAGGCATTTAACTGTATTTATGCATGATTTAGATAATATAGTAGGGAAATTTATTATAGGTGAATTATTAGATTCTATTATTGTAGGAATAGTATCAACAGTACTTTTATTATTAATAAAGCATCCTTTTGCAGTTTTAATAGGAACAATTGCAGGGATAACAAATATTATTCCATATGTAGGGCCAATTATAGGAGCTGCATTAGCATTTTTCTTTGGAATATTTACAAGTGTTCCTCTTGGAATAGCAGGGGCTATACTACTACTTTTATATCAACAAGTAGATGGGAACTTTGTTCAACCAAAGATAGTGGGAGATAAAATAGGTCTTTCGCCAGTTTGGATACTTATAGCAGTTTTAATAGGAGGAAGCTACTTTGGACCTTTAGGAATGATATTATCAATGCCAATTGCAGGTCTTATTAGAATTTATTTTAATAGATATGCAGAAAAAAAATCAAAAGATAGTTAACTTATTATCGAGAGATTCATAAGTAATTAGAGTAATAAAAATAGAGCAGGAATAATAATCTTGCTCTATATGCTTATATTAAGATTTATTTAAGCAACACCTAGCTCTTCAATTTTATCTATAATCCATGACCCTTCATGAGTTTTTAGAGTAATCTTATAGAAGTATGCAGAAACTACACCATGATATTTTACTCCTTCAATAATTAAGCTTCCCTCACCATTAGAACGAACACAATTCATAGTTAACAAATCCCCATTAATAATAATGTCACCTCTTTTATTAGCTAATCCAATTTCCTTTAATTTAAATAAGGATGCATTTAATACATGTTTATTATATTTATTAAAATGCTCTATAACTTTTTGACGTTCCTCATATGTAGTATTTTCAAAAAAATTTGATTCCATATCTAAAATTATAAAATCTTTTTTAGTTTGATTATCTCTATTATACATAGCATCATAGGCTAAAATATAGGCATCAATTAAAGGTGGAGAGGTATTAAAATTGAAGTTGCAATTTAATGTTAAAGAAAGAATTAAGCT
>NZ_JBOFYU010000270.1:0-4257 GCF_051654825.1 Clostridium sp. | reverse complement strand
TTAAAATGTCAAAACAAAATAATCAAAACTTTGTTCAAATTCCATTTAATATGCTTATACAAATGATTAAATATAAAGGCGAGAATGCTGGAATTAAAGTTATTGAAAGTGATGAAAAATACACAAGTGGGACATCATTTTTAGATAATGAAGAGCCTAAGAAAGAATATTATAATAAATCGAGAAGGATAAAAAGAGGTTTATTTAAATCGAATAAATCATTAATAATAAATAGTGATATAAATGGAAGTTATCAAATAATAAAGAAAGTATTCTCAAAGGCATTTACCAATGGGATAGAGGGTGTAGGGTTACACCCAATTAGAGTTAATATTATTTAATTGTAGTATTATGTACTAATAAAGATATTTTATTAAACTTTTTAATAATTTAAATAAGTTTATATTAATATTTTAACCTGAACACAGCTATAATAGTACAGAAAAAGAGTTAAAACAAAATGATAAAAATATAATAAACGAAGCTAATAAAATAGCTAAAGAACAAGGCTATACTATAAAACCAGAGACTAAAGAAGAAATAATGAATGGTGATTCTTATGCATTTGCATTAATTAAAAATACTTGTATAGAAGGTGGATATTCAAAAGAGGAAATTGAAAAGAATAGTAGAGATGGAATGGATATAATAAGCTTTGAGTTAGAAGAAAAATCAAAATATAATAATGGAGATGGGAATGTATGGCTATGTGTCTTAGTAAATAAAGAAAATAAAGTAGTAGGTACATATTTAGATTATGAAGGTTATTATCCGGGGATTGCACCAGTAGGTTTCAAAGAAAATCTTAAATAGAACTTAAAAAATAGGTCATTTAGTGACCTATTTTTATATATCTGTAAATAATTATAGTCCAACATTTTCTACTACTAAATATAAATTAAATAGAGAAATTATCATACATAAAATACTAACTATTAGAAAAGATTTTTTGTTATAAGAAATATAAGAGTAAAATACTTCAATACCTAAGCAAAGCATAAAAATACTAATTAAAATAGTAGTAATAAATTTAGTATTCAAATCAATAAAAATACCAACTCCACATAAAAATAATATAATAACAGCTAAAACATTAGTTACGACTGAGAGATATTTCATACAACCTCCTATTTTTAGTAACTTATTGTAACATATGGTAACTTTATAAATAAAAATAAATATTTATATTAAATATATTCTATATTCCTATAAAAATTCATTTAAAATAATGTAAAATATGATAAATAAATTTAACATTATTTTATAAAATAATAAAATAATGCTTATATAATAATACAAAAGTTACAAAAAATGTTGAAAAATGTCACGAAGTAATATATAATTCAAAACACAGTGAAAAAATAATAAAAATTAGTATTAGGTGTCTTTTACAGACTTAATAGGGAATTAGATGAAAATTCTAAGCTACCCCAGTAACCGTAAAACTGACGAACTCTCAATATACCACTGATTAATCGGGAAGGTGAGAAAGTAGGGTGAAGTTGAGCCGGGATACCTGCCTTATACTAACGGCAGTTACCTTCTGAGGGTGGGGTACAATGCTAATGGAATAAGTATATTCATTCAAACACACTCTTTGTAGTGTGTTTTTTTATGCAACGGACGAAGTCGTTGGCGACATGAGCGAAGCGAATTTTTACGCTCAAATAAATATTAAGAAGAGGAGGTCTTAAATATGTCAAAATACTTAGCATATCCATTTTTATATGATAACTCTAATGACCTAAGATGTGATTACGAAATATTTACAGATGAAATATCAAGCACAATAGGGTTACTTAGAGCATTTGTAGAGGATAAAGAACTAAAAGAAGAATTAACTAAAATTAATGATTTAGTATATCATATGAATGCATCATTAAGAACAAAGGTAAGTGTAACACCTAAAGAATTATTATGGCTAGAAGAAAGAACAAATACATACCAAGAAGAAATAAAAGACAGGGTAAATAAATTTGTAATACCTCAAGGGTCTGTAAGTGCAAGTTATGCACATGTTATTAGAACTAAGTTTAAAGCTCTTGTGAGATTACTACATAGACACAAAGAACAAGGAAACACTGTAGATGCAATACTATTTGACTTTGCAAATTTATTCTCAGGGTACTTTTTTATATTAGCATTAAAGCTAAATAAAGATGAAAACGTAGATGAAACAGAATTTGTAAGCAGAAATTATAAATAAGGAGAAAAATATGAAAAAATTAAAATTATTATTAACAACTATATTAGTAGTTATGTTAGCTAGTGTTGGATGTTCACAAAAAGAAACGATAGTAAAAGATAGAGAAGGTAATGATGTTAAACTTCCAAACAAAATGGAAAGGATAATATCAACAGCACCATCAAACACAGAAGTATTAGTAGAACTAGGATTAAGTGATAAACTAGTAGCAGTAGATAAGTATTCAGCAGATGTTGATGGAATACCAACAGATATAGAATTTATAGATTTTTCAAATCCAGATGCAGAAGCAATAATAGCATTAAATCCAGATATGATAATAGCATCAGGACATAATAAAACTGGAAACAACGAAGACCCATTTAAATTAATAAAAGAATCTGGTATAAGTGTATTCTACATACCAAGTAGTGATAGTATACAAGGTGTTTATGATGATACTATGTTTATAGCTGAAATTACAAATACTACCGAAAAAGGTAAGAAAATAGTTGAAGATATGAAAGCTCAAGTTGAAGAGATTGCTAAAATAGGAAAAACTATAACGGACAAGAAAAAAGTATACTTTGAGATAGGACCTGCACCTAATTTATTTAGTTTTGGAAACTCAACTTTCTTAAATGAAATGATAGAATTAGTTGGAGCAGAAAATATATTTGCAAATGAAAAATCGTGGATATCACCAAGTGAAGAAGCGGTATTAGATGCAAATCCAGATGTAATCTTAACTAATGTTGACTATGTTGAAAATCCTACAGAAGAAATAAAATCAAGAGAAGGATGGTCAAATACAACAGCAGTAAAAGAAAATCAAGTTTACTTCATAGATAAGAATGCTTCATCAAGACCATCTCATAAAATAATAAAAGCTCTACATGAAATGGCAAATGCTATATACCCTAATGAATATGGACAAAAATAAAAAAATAGGAATACTATTAATACCAATAGTATTCCTAATCTTATGTGCAGGAATTTCAACTGGTAGCTCAGATATAAGTATAGTAGATACAATATCAATAATACTTCATAAAATACTTAATATACCAATAATAGATGACATACATCCTAAGGATATTTCAATAGTATGGTCAATTAGAGCACCAAGAGTACTTTTAGCATTTCTAGTAGGAGGAAGCCTTGCGGTAAGTGGTTCTGTAGTCCAATCTATATTAAAAAATGAATTAGCATCTCCATATACATTAGGCGTATCTTCTGGAGCATCGCTAGGAGCAGGTTTAGTAATAGTTCTTGGAATATCATTACCTATACTAGGAAGTTTTACATTACCACTAGTAGGATTCTTATGTGGACTTTTAACTGTAATTTCAGTATTGATATTTTCATCTAAAATAGATAAATCAATGTCAAATAACACTATAATACTAGCAGGGATGGTATTTTCTTTATTTGTAAATGCAATGTTAACAACAGTAACAGCACTTTTTAGCGAAGATATAAAAAGTATAACAATGTGGCAAATGGGAAGTTTTTCAATGAGAGGATGGTCTTATGTTAAGCTTATTATTCCATTTGTAGTAGTCGGAACTGTAGGTGTATTAAGGTATACAAAAGAAATGGATGTACTGACCTTTGGAGAAGAGCAAGCAAAAGCAGTGGGGGTTGAGACTGAAAAAATTAAGAAAAAGCTGTTTGTATACTCAGCAGTTTTAACAGGTGGAGCAGTGGCACTTAGTGGAACTATAGGATTTGTTGATTTAATAGCACCTCATATAGTAAGAAGGATATTTGGATCAAAACATGGATATGTAATTCCAATGTCATTTTTATTTGGAGGATCACTTATGGTGGTTACTGATTTAATATCTAGAACATTAATTTCACCAGCAGAATTACCAGTAGGGGCGGTAACTGCAATAATAGGAGCACCATTCTTTGCGTATGTATATTTTAGTAAATCTAAAAGATGAAATTAGGTTTAGGCTTTTTACTGAGCCCGCGAGTGAGTGTATTATATAAGCCTTCCTTCCACCCTTTGGGAAAGTCGGTGCGGCTTATATAATACACTCACTCGCTAAGGATATATACTT
>NZ_JBOFYU010000269.1:0-6664 GCF_051654825.1 Clostridium sp. | reverse complement strand
GGTTACAGCGTGGGCATTTTATATTAGTCTTGTTCATTGTTCTTCTCTCCTTTTCTGAGGGGGTATTATTTAGTTTCGCAAACCTATTGTATTTCCTTAGGTTGAGAAGAGCAATGTTCATATAAGTTAACAGATCGATGAAATATATAAGGGGGAGAAAAATGAGTAGGTTTTTATTAAGTAGTACACTAAATACAAGGGATTTAGGAGGATATTTTATCGGAGAGGAACTAGCTACTAAATATAATGTGTTTTTGAGAAGTGACCTTCCAGCAACTATATCTGATAAAGATAGAGAGTTGCTATTATCAAATAATATAAAGACGATTATTGATTTAAGAAATGATGAGGAAGTTAAAAATAAACCTTCTGCATTTAAAGGAGATGAAAATTTTAATTATCATCATTGCAAAATATATGGTGATGGAAGATTACCAGAAAGTGTAGAACTAGTACCAAATTCATATTTTGAAATGATAGATGAGCAAAAAACTATATATGTTGTTTTAAAGATAATATTAAATTCTAATGGAGGAATACTTTATCATTGCACAGCAGGCAAAGATAGAACTGGAGTAGTAACAGCATTGCTTTTACTAATAGCAGGTGTTTCTAAAGTAGATATATTAGATGATTATAAAAAATCAAAAGAATGTTTAAAGCCACTTTTAGAATCATTTTGTGAAGAAAATAAAAATGTAGATATAAATATCATCACACCTAAAGAAGAGTATATGGATAGATTCTTAGATCTATTTCATGAGAAATATAATACAGTGGATGAATACTTAATTCAAATTGGATTAAGCAATAATGAAGTAATAAAGTTAAAGGGGAAAATATGCTAAGGATTTTAAAGTGACCCTATATACTGGTAATTTTGTAAAATATGTTTACAGTCATTCATAAAGTAGTTACAATTAATATATATAGTAAAATTTAGCAAGTATAAAACTTAAGAGGGGTTGAATATTATATGAAAAACAAGTACATAGTAGCCTTGGTTTTAATGACATTAGTCTCGAACTTTAGTATTAGCCATGTACCTGTATTTGCTAGCAGCAATTCTTTTATTTTAGAAAAAAATAAATTAGAAGAAGAAAAGGATATAGCTATAAAAAAATTTGGGATTAAAGATTTTAAAGAGTTATCTGAATATAATGATATTTTCAAAAAAGATGTTAAGTCCATAACTAATAATGGAGGACAATATTGGGATAGAAATATTGAAAAAGCTATAGATAACAATCTAGAAACTTTTTGGGAAACTGGTAGACCAAACAGTAAGGATTTTAAAAATGAAATAACTGTAACTTTTGAAGATATAGAAAGTATTAATAGGATTGTTTATTCAGGAAGAAGAGATGGCACAGGGGCTAAGGGGTTTCCATTAGAATTTGAAATATACTCTTCACTTACAGATGGTAAAGATGATTTTGTTTTAGTTGGAAAGGGAAAGTATAAAAATAATCCAACTGAGGATGTAATGGAATTTAAGCTTAAGGAAGCCACAAACTTTAAGAGATTAAAGATTAAGTTTATAAATTCCTATGATAATTGGTCTAGTGCTTCAGAGCTATGGTTTTATGGTGAAGACACTACATTAGATTCTGTAAGTAATTTATTTGCTAATGGAATTTATACAGAATTAAAGGAAGAATATAATGATATAGATAAGTTACTAGAATTAAGGGAAAAAAGTGAGATCCATCCTTTAGCAGATAGATTATTAGAATTAGTAGACATGGCTATAGAAATTTATAGTGGTGAAAACGTTGTACAAGGTGTGGTTATGACACCAACTAGAAATGGAAATATGCAAAGATATGTAGCAGAGGCTCAGCTTCATGGAATGTCAACTAATATACAGCCTACAGGAGTATATGGAGTTCCTGGTGATAGGATAACTGTATTTGTAGATGTAGATGAAAATGATCCATGTCCAAGCATTGTATTTACACAAGTAGAAGGTCATTATGGAAATTGGTATAGAGAATATACTTTAAATCCTGGAATTAATGAAATAGTAGTTCCAGAAATTTATGATGAAGCATGGACAGAAAAAACTAAAAAAGGTGGTCCAATCTACGTAGTAAATCCATATACAAAGGAAGAGCAAAAAAGATCACCTATGATAAGGATAGAAGGTGGAGAAAAATATCCTATTTACTATGATAATGGAAATGAAGAGGAATTTTTAAACTTTTTATATAAGTACAATGAAGCTTTACAGGAAGATGATGAAAGAATACTAGATTTAGTTGAAATTGTAACAGACTCAATAATTCTTACAGGAACTACAACAGGAGCTTATGAAGCTTATTTTGAAAAAGGAGTAACTCCTGAAGAAACTACAAATTTTTGGGTAGATACAATGAATGAAATATTTAGATTTTATGGTATAGATGGCTCAAAGGAAAATAATAAAAAAGAAAATATAAGAGAAACTATTAGGCTTATGCAACCTTATGGTGCTATGTATGCAGCAGGTGGACATATTGGAGTTCAAAAGGATGTAATGACTACTATGTTAGTGCCAGAAATGTTTAAGGATAGTTCCTGGGGATTTATTCATGAAATAGGACATAAGTTAGATCAAAGAGGAAGAACCTGGGGAGAGATTACAAATAATGTAGTTTCAAATCATATGCAACAATATTTTAATGGAATAGATAATGATAGAGTTCCATATGAAGATTTAGTTTATCCAAAGGTTGTTAGTGATGATGAACCTGTAGACTTTAATGAGGGAGATTTATTTGAAAGCCTTGGAATGCTTTGGCAACTACAATTAATTGATGATAACTATTGGTCCAAGCTTCAGCAGCTTTATAGAGATAGAATACCAAGTGTAGATGATAATGAGCAATTAAAAAGAGATACATTTATAGAATATACTTGTGAAATTCTTGGAATTAATTTAACTGAGTTTTTTGAAAGGCATGGTTTTTCTCCTTCAGAAGATACGATATATAAGCTTGAAAGCTATAAGGATACAGGCAAAAAGTATTGGTATTTAAATAGTCTTGCTAGAAATTATAATGGTACTGGAATTCAAGATAGTCACTGTGAAATAAGAGAAATAGAAACAGTAGATAATGGCAAAAAATCAGTTATAAAGCTTAGTATAGAATCAAAGGCTAATGGCTCAGATATATTAGGTTATGAAATAATTAGAAATGGAGAAAAAATAGCGTTTACCACTAATAGTATCTATTATGATAGCAATGTGGAAAGTGGACAAGTTTATGATTATAAGGTAATAGCTTATGGTAAGGACTTAAGCACTTCAAAGGAAAGTAGTGTAAAATCACAAAGTAGTGATGCTCCTATATTTTTAATGGAAGATGGAATTACAGTACTTAGAAATTCAGAATTTAATCCATTAAAAAATTTAAAGGCAGTGGATTATAAGGGAAAAGATATAAGCTCAAATATTAAAATTAAATTTAATAATGTAATTACAGATTTTCCAGGCATTTATAAGGTTATATATGAGGTAGAGGATTCAAATAAAGTTAAATCACAAAAGACATTTAAGGTTAATGTAGTAGATGGATTTGATTATGTAAGTGATAAAGAATGGAAAAGTGCAAATACAGGTTGGGGAACAGTAAATAAAAATAAAAGTGTAGACAATAATGATATAAGGGTTAATAAATACAGCGAAGATATTACCTATGAAAAGGGAATAGGTACACATGCAAATTCAACTATTATTTATGATGTATCAGATGAAAACTATGATTATTTTACTTCTTATGTAGGCGTAGATAAAGAAGTGGATGGGTCTGTAGCTTCAGTTACCTTTGAGGTTTGGGTAGATGGAGTAAAGAAGTATAATAGTGGTAAAATGATAGCTGGTTCACCAGCTGAATATGTAAATGTAGATATAAAGGGAGCAAAAGAAGTTAAGCTTGTTGTAACTGATGCAGGTGATGGGGCTGGATCAGATCATGCTGACTGGGCTGATGCAAAATTTATTAAAGAAATAAGCAAGGAAAATATAATACTTTCTAAACCTAATAATTTAAAATCAGAGGAAGTAAGTGGAACTTCAATAAAATTGTCTTGGGATGAGCCAGATAATATTTTAGGGTTAAGAGAATATGTAGTTTATAAGGATGGTAAGGAGTATGAGACATTACCTATAAATACTACAGAAATTGTATTTGATGGTTTAAGGATTAATTCTATTTATGGGTTTAAAGTAGTTGCAAGATATGTAAATGGAAATGAGTCCAAGCCTGTATCAATAAATATTAGAACTTCAAAATAATTATGTTTATAAAAAATAAGGCTAAAATAATATTTTTATTTTGGCCTTAGATTAACTAATAAGCTAAGTTGTGGGGACTAAAGCTTAAGTAGAAGTAAATGGAATTACTTTACAATTAAAATAATGAATGTATAATTATATACATAAAATGGGAAAAAGGGTGAGGTTTATGAAGGTTGGGGATTTTGTTCATTTTGCGAATTATGGTATGAAAACAATATTTTTAAAAGAGAAAAAGCCTATTTTAGGAACTATAATATTAACTGACTATTGTAATTTATCATGTAAACATTGTGCAGTTAATAATATAAATAAAATAATATATCCATATGAGGATATAAAAAAAGAAATGGAATCAATGTATGAGGATGGAATAAGAATATTGTTTTTCTGTGGTGGAGAAACATTATTATGGGAAGATGGGGAAAAAACATTAAGAGATTTAGTAAAAGAAGCAAAGGAAATGGGGTTTTTCATAGTTAATATAGTTACAAATGGGACTATAGACTTAGATTTACCTGAGGTAGATGTAATATTTTTAAGTTTAGATGGATTAAGAGAAAATCACAATATTATTAGAGGGAATACCTTTGATACAATAATGAGAAATGTAAATAAGGCAAATGAATCTAATATATGTGTTTATATGGCTATAAATAATAAAAACTTTAGAGATATTGAAGGGCTTTGCAAGCTTGTTAAAAACAATGATAACTTAAAATCTATTTCATTTAATATTCATACTCCTTATGAAGGAACAGAGGATTTATCATTGAATAATATTCAAAAGGATTATGTTATAAATGAAATAAAAAGAATGATTGATTCAAAATATCCTGTTTTTAATTTAAAATCTGCTTTAAATTATTATGGTAAGGAAGGTTCAGATAATCCTTGTGAGCATTGTATAGTGTCTGAGGGAAATAAAAGATATACATGTGGAAGATGTATTGAAGTAGATGGATTATGTAAGGAATGTGGTTACTTATTTGCAAATGAATTTAATCAATTATGTAGGGGTAATCCACTTGTGATATTTGACATGATGAAAACTTATCTAAAATATGTATAGGAGGATTTATGGTAAGTAATATACTAAGGATAATAGAGACTAGAAGCTTTAAACCATTAGGTTTTACTAATAATAATCTAGAATATATTGATACTGAAGTAAATGAAATAGGGCTCTATGTCCATATTCCATTTTGCAAGATATTATGTCCTTTTTGTCCATATAATAAGGTTAAATATAATAGAGAGCTTGCATTAAGATATAAGGATGCATTAATAAAGGAAATTTATAATATTGGAATTAATTATAAAGATAAGAAGATTACTAATATATACTTTGGTGGTGGTACACCTGCTCTTATGATTAATGAACTTCAGGATATAGTTGATGCCTTAAAAAATGTTTTTAATATAAACTGTGATATGGGAATAGAATTACATCCTAGAGATGTAACTAAAGAGCTTTTAGATAAGCTTATAAAAATTGGTTTTACAATGGTTAGTCTTGGGATACAATCCTTTCAAGAAAAAAATTTAAAGACATTAGAAAGAGAAACTGTAAGGGGAGAAGAAAAGGTAAGACTTTGCTTTGAAGCTGGGTTTAAGGTAATAGATGTAGACTTGATTTTTGGAATAAATGGACAAACTGAAATTGATTTAAAAGAGGATTTTAAAATAGCTTTTAATAATGGAGCTACACAAGTTTCAACTTATCCTTTTATAGATTTTTCATATTCTAAAAATAAAAGTAAACCAGTAAATACTAAGGAAAAAAAGAAGCTTTTAAATGCTTTAGAAAATATAAGTAATAGTTTAGATTTAAAGAGGACATCAGTTTGGACATTTGGTAAAAAGGATACTCCTAAATATTCTTCAATTACTCGTGATACCTTTATAGGTTTTGGTCCAAGTTCAGCTTCATTAACTAATAAGTATTTTAAAATAAATACATTTTCAGTAGAGGAATATATAAAAGCTATTAATAAAAATAAAAATCCTAAAGCATTAACTATGGATTTTTCATTAAGAGTTAGAGCTTTATACTGGGGATTTTGGAATTTATATACCTTAGAATTAAGTAAGGATATATTTAAAAAGATTTTTAATAAGGAAATAGAAGAATTATTTTATTTTGAATTATTATTAGCAAGAGGACTTGGAATAATAAAAAAGAATAAAGAAGGATATAAACTTACAAAGAGAGGAATTTATTTATATCATCTTATAGAACAGCATTATACTCATCAATATATTGATAAAACATGGAGTATATGCACAAAAGAACCATGGCCTAAAGAAATTAACTTATATTAAAATTTAATATTTAGAATTAAATCTACTAACTTAGAGAAAATAACAATAAGGAATTTTTTT
>NZ_JBOFYU010000268.1:0-3137 GCF_051654825.1 Clostridium sp. | reverse complement strand
CTTTTTTATGTGTGCCCAGCATGGGCAACAACTTGACGGTGAAAGTCCGTTGCAGGCTTGATAGTGGGAACTGCTAGCTAAGGGCAAGGGTGTCCATCGTGAGGTGGAATCTGAAGGAAGCCTACGGCAAAATCTTGGTCTGAGGAACACGAACTACATATGAGGCTATCGAGAAATGGACGAGTTTGCATAACAAAACAAAGTCCAACACTATCTAAGTTTCCGATAGTAAATGTAGCAGATATATGAGATGAAGGTTGTTGTTCTTACCTGGGGAGGTCTGATAGATACATCATTAATAAAGGATGTACTTCCTAGATGATAAGCTACATAGTGATATGTAGTTGAACTATCAGAAGTCAGCAGACGTCATAGTACTATTTATGTGCGCAATAAATAGGAAGGACTGAACATTAAGGAGGTTTTCGACTTTGGATAAATTGAAGAACGTGAATAAAGTGCAGACAACTGAATATTCAGGCTACCATGTAGAAGTAGAGTTGGAAACTCAAGGTAAACAAGGAGTGCATAGCGTAGCTTCGGTAACTCCGGAGGTAGTAATAGAGAACCGTGCAATAATATCTACTAATAACTTACTAGATGATATATTAGCAAGAGATAACATGTATCTTGCTATGCAAAGAGTAATTAGAAATAAAGGTAGTCATGGTGTTGATGGCATAAAGACTGATGAACTTCAAGACTATGCCAAAGAGCATTGGGCTACAATTAAATCTAAATTATTAGATGGAACATATAAACCTTCTCCAGTGAGAAGGGTAGAAATACCTAAAGATAATAAAGGTGTTAGGTTACTTGGAATTCCAACAGTAGTAGATAGAATGATACAACAAGCAATCGCACAAGCATTAACAATTGTATATGAACCTATTTTTTCTAATAGTAGTTATGGATTTAGACCAGGGCGAAGCCAACATAAAGCAATAAAACAATCCTTGGAATATATAAATCAAGGTCATAAATGGGTGGTAGACATGGACTTAGAGAAATTCTTTGATAAAGTAAACCATGATATTTTAATTGATAGACTATCAAGAAGAATAGAAGATAAAAGAGTACTAGACCTAATAAGAAAATATCTTAAAAGTGGAATAATGCTAAATGGAATTATTGTATCAAATGAACAAGGCACTCCACAAGGAGGACCATTAAGTCCAATTTTATCAAATATAATGCTTGATGAAGTTGATAAAGAATTAGAAAGAAGAGGTCATAAATTTTGTAGATTCGCAGATGACTGTAATATATATGTTAAAAGTAGAAAAGCAGGACAAAGAGTTTTAGATAGTATTAAGAAAATAATTGAAGTAGATTTAAAACTTAAAATTAATGAAGATAAGAGTGCAGTTGACTTAGTGAGTCGTAGAAAGTTTCTAGGATTCTCATTCTATTTTTCAAAGGGCGACGCCCAAATACGAATACATGAAAATTCATACAATAAACTTAAAGCTAAAGTAAAAGAAATTACTAATAGAAATAAAGGAATAAGTATGGAATTAAGATTGTTAAAGCTTAACCAAATAATAGTTGGTTGGATTAATTACTTTGGAATAGCAAAAGCTAAAGGTCATATCCAAAAAATAGAAGGATGGATTAGGCGAAGACTTCGAACATGTATATGGAAACAATGGAAATTACCAAGGACAAGATGTAAGAATCTAGTTAAACTTGGAATGGATAAATATAAGGCATATCAATATTCAAATACAAGAAAAGGCTACTGGAGAATATCTAGTAGCCCAATCCTATCTAAAACACTTACAAATAAATACCTAGAAGAAATAGGTTATATTAGTATTTCCAAGAGATATTTAAAAGTGCATGGAGCTTAATGAACCGCCGTGTACCGAACGGTACGCACGGTGGTGTGAGAGGACGCTAAATAAAATAATTATTTAGCTCCTACTCGATTATATAAAAATATAGATAATAAATATTTGTTAGAAATTTATGTAAGTTAAATATATTATTAAAGTAGAACTTAAGAATTAAAAAATAAATTATATTTTTTATGAATTGAAAGATGAATAATATTAATATATAGGATAAAAATAATGATAAAAGATATATCAAATAGGAGAAATGTATATGAGACGTCCAAAATTAGTAGTCAGTAAATGTTTAGGATTTGAAAATTGTAGATATAATGGTCAAGGTTCAAGTAGTAAATTGATTGATTTATTAGGTGAACATGTGGATTTTTATACAGTATGTCCTGAAGTTGAAATAGGATTATCAACTCCTAGAGAAGCGATTAGAGTAGTTGATTATGAAGGTAGTAATAGATTGATACAACCTAAGAATAATATAGATTTTACTAATAACATGAGAGAGTTTTCTAAGAAATATATAAGCACATTAGATGATATAGACGGTTTTATATTAAAAAGCAAGTCTCCATCATGTGGAATTAAGGATGTTAAAATTTATCATAAGAGTGGACAAGGTAGTTTAACATCTGGAGGAAATGGATTGTTTGCTCAAGAAATTGTTGACAATAAGGGTCATTTACCTATAGAAAATGAAGGAAGATTAAAAAATTACTCTATAAGAGATGAGTTTTTAACTAAAATATTTATAATAAATGATTTTAAAAATAATTTTGATAATATAAAAGAGTTTCATACTAAGCATGAATTAATGATAAAAAGTTATGGAATTAATAATTATCATAAGCTTAATGAATTATGTGATTTAGCAAATAAATCAAAAGATTATATGAATAATTATTCTAATATATTATATGATACTTTAAAAATTAATAGAAACTATAAAAAAAATATACAAGTAATTATAGATATATATACTAAATATGAGAAATATTTATCTATGAAGGAGAAAGAAATATTTGTGGATAATATTATGAAATATAGTAAGGGAAAATTACCACTTAGTAGCGTATTAACTAATATAAAAGTTTACGCAGCTAGATTTGACGATGAATTAATATTAAAACAAAGTATATTTAATCCATATCCTGAGAATTTAATTGATATAAGTGACTCAGGAAAAGGTAGAAGTATATAAAGTAAATAGAGATACCTAAATTAAAAAGGTATCTCTATTTTTAGTATTATTGAAAAAGAAAATATAGTGGTATATAATTTGAATATATG
>NZ_JBOFYU010000267.1:0-4397 GCF_051654825.1 Clostridium sp. | reverse complement strand
AAGCTTTAAAGCTGTCACAAATCAAAAAGCTGCTATAATTGAGGATTATTCTAAAATGAAAATTGGTACTAAAGTTGTAATAGCAAATGGAATATATGGAGAGATAGTTAACCTTGGTAAGACAACAGCTGATGTTGTAGTAGATAAATCAAAAAGTGTAATAATAAATGTAAGTAGATCCTCATTATCTAGTGTTTAAAATTAAAGTAAATTTATCATTAAATAAAAAATGGCGGGATAGTTGGTGATGTTCAAGAATTTGCTAATTATATAACTTTATATTCACCTATATCTAGTAATTGGGAAGATATGTTAAGCAAGACCTATACGATACTTATAGGCAAAAAATAGTTAGATTAGAGCACCTAGAGGATGTTTCATATGAAGCCTATATAAATATAGATGGAAAAGAAGTACCTTATGTTGTAGTTTCTGCAAGAACAGGTTACTTTCATGGGTAAGTTAATAAAACTAGTTATATTTGCTAATTATTAGTATATGTGGTATATTAATGATGTTAATAATTGAATAAGACAGTTCGTTAGACCATCCTGTCTTTAAACAAAACTAGGCATATAACTAAGAATTTTAAGTAGCCTTTGAGCTACTTTTTTTGTTTTAGCATATTTGACTGCGCGATGGTATAAATATGCTTTTTTTTATGCCTCAAAATAGGAGGAAAAAATGTTTATATTAAAAAATGAAATTCAATTTGACATGGCACATTACTTAAGTGGTTACAATGGTAAATGTGCAAATATTCATGGTCATCGCTATAGGCTAATAGTTAAAGTAGCTAGTAAAACCGTACATAAAGAAGGGCAGCTTCGTGGAATGGTAGATGATTTTGGTAATATCAAAGAAGCTTTAAAGGAAATAGAAGACTTTTTCGATCACAAATTAATCTTAGAGGATAATGATGAAGGTAAAAAAGTAGGGGAAAGCCTTTCTTTAATGCCTAATGGATTTAAGATTGTGTATTTACCTTATAGAACAACAGCTGAAGAAATGTCTAGGCATATATTTAATATGCTTAAGGAAAAAGGAATTAACGTTTATGAAGTAGAGCTTTTTGAAACACCAACTAATAGCTGTATTTATAGGGAGGAGTAAATATGAATAAGTTTTCTGTAATCGAAAAATTTGTTTCTATAGATGGTGAAGGACCTATGGCAGGTGCCTTAGCTGTATTTATTAGATTTGAAGGCTGCAACTTAAGATGTAAGTGGTGTGATACTACATATTCCTGGGAAGCTGATGAAAATAAAGAATTATTAAGTGCTACTGAAATTTATGATTTTATTAAGAAAAGTGGAGTAAACCATGTGACATTAACAGGTGGAGAGCCGCTTATACAAAATGGTATAGAAGAACTACTAGGTATTTTATCAAAAGACAAATCACTTTTAGTCTATATTGAAACTAATGGGTCTGTATCAATTTCACCTTTTAAGAAAGCTTATGATGAAGAAAATATTCATTATATAGTAGATTATAAGCTACCTGATAGTGGAATGATGGATAAAATGTCCTTAGAAAACTTAAATGAAGTTACTAATGAAGACGTATATAAATTTGTTATAGCTAGTAAAGAAGATTTAAGTTATGCCTATAAAATTATTAAAAGCTATAATTTAGAAAAAGTCTGTAAGGTGTATTTAAGTCCTGTTATAGATAAAATTACTCCTAAGGAAATAGTAAATTTTATGAAGGAAAAGAATTTATGTAATATAAAACTTCAATTACAGCTTCATAAAATTATTTGGCCAAAGGAATGTAGGGGAGTGTAGTTATGGCAATTGACAAAGAAAAAATTGAATATCATATAAGAGAAATACTTATTGCCTTAGGTGATAATCCAGATAGAGAAGGGTTAAAGGAAACTCCAAAAAGAGTGGCAAATATGTATGAAGAGATTTTTGAAGGAATTAATTATACAAATGAAGAAATTGCTGAGCTTTTTGGAAAAACCTTTGAGGAAGAAGAAGTTGATAAAAGTGGAGATTTAGTAGTAGTACGAGAAATACCAATTCACAGTTATTGTGAACATCATTTAGCACTTATGTACAACATGAAGGTATCAGTTGTGTATAAGCCTAGAGAAAGAGTTATTGGTCTTAGTAAAATAGCTCGTATTGCTGATATGGTAGGAAGAAGATTACAACTTCAAGAACGTATTGGCGCAGATATTGCAAGTATAGTAAGCAATGTTACAGATAGTGAAGATGTTGGAGTATTAATTGAAGGTGAACATAGCTGTATGAGTGCAAGGGGAATAAAAAAAACTGGTGCATTAACACGTACTACATCCTTTAGAGGAATTTTTGAAAATGATACTCATTTAAGACAAGAAGCTATTTTACTTATGAAATCTTAAATATAAAGTTATGAAAGGAAAATGGAAAATGAAAGAACGCGCAGTAGTAGTATTTAGTGGAGGACAAGACTCTACAACATGCCTTTTTTGGGCTATTAAAAAATTTGATGAGGTTATTGCAGTTACATTTGATTATGGTCAAAGACATAAGCAGGAATTAGACTGTGCAAGAGATATTGCAAAAGAATTTGGTATAGAACATCATGTATTAGATATGGGGCTTTTAAATCAATTATCTCCTAATGCACTTACAAGAGATGATATAAAAATAGAAATGGGTAAAGAAGGAGAACCACCCTCAACCTTTGTAGAAGGCCGTAACATGTTATTTTTAACCTTTGCAGGTGTTCTTGCTAAAGTTAAAGGAGCAAAACATATTGTAACAGGAGTTTGTGAAACTGACTTTAGTGGATATCCAGATTGTCGTGATATCTTTATAAAGTCATTAAATGTTACTTTAAATTTAGCAATGGATTATCCATTTGTAGTTCATACACCACTTATGTGGATTAATAAGGCTGAAACCTGGAAAATGGCAGATAAACTTGGAAGGCTTGATTACATTAGAGAAAAAACCTTAACTTGCTACAATGGAATCATTGGTGATGGATGTGGAGAGTGTCCAGCATGCCATTTAAGACAAAGAGGTTTAACGGAATATTTAAAAATCAAAGGGGAAAAATAGTATGAATTATACAGGAAGAAAAAAAGAAGAAATGAATAATGTAACCTTACTTGGAAATACAGGAACAAAATATGATTTTGGATATACACCAGAAATATTAGAGGTATTTGACAATAAGCATCCTGATAATGATTATTGGGTAAAATTTAATTGTCCAGAGTTTACAAGCCTTTGCCCAATAACAGGACAACCTGACTTTGCTGCTATTTACATTAGCTATATACCAGGAGAAAAGATGGTTGAAAGTAAATCCCTTAAGCTTTATCTATTTAGCTTTAGAAATCATGGGGACTTCCATGAAGATTGCATGAATATTATTATGAAGGATTTAATAAAGCTTATGAATCCTAAATATATTGAAGTATGGGGTAAATTTACACCTAGAGGTGGCATTAGTATCGATCCTTATTGTAACTATGGACAAGCAGGAAGTAAATTTGAAGAAATGGCGTCATATAGAATGATGAATCATGATTTGTACCCTGAAAATATAAATAACAGATAGGTAGTAATTTTTAGTACAATATATAATAAATAGCTTATTTTAATAGGCTATTTATTATATAAAGAATAATAGTATTTCTCATACTACCTAAGTTTTAAGTAATTATATCTATTGATTACTTACCATATGTCCATATACATCGAATATTTTCCAGATAGAGCTACTATCTTCTTTAATAAGCACATAATATCTTGTCCAGTTTCCATTTCCCCATTGAGCAACTTTATCGTATTTATTAGTAAGCTTTTTTGTATAGTTTACCTCTATTATTTCAAATTCACTTGGATTATATGAATTAAGCTTATCCATATATGGGTAAAAGGTATTCTTATTTTCATCTCCTGAATAATCAATCTCATCTAATTTCTTTAAACTATGTATAACAATCTCATTTGTATATAATCCCTGGTTAAAATTATTCTTATAAACATTTTCTTGATCCTTAAAAACATCAATATCAGCATATAGATATTTAAATTTCTCGTATTCATCACTTATATAAATTTTAAAGTTATCAAGAATAACTCTTTCAGTATCTGATTTTGGATAAACCTCAGACTTAAATAATCGCTTTCCATTTTCAAATTCTACTATATATTCATCTTCATCTAATTGTTTACTATCAGTCTTTAAATTGCTACAGCCTATAAATATAAACATACAAGAAATTGTTAACAACCATATATATTTTTTTGCTTTCATAATATTCTCCTTCCAATCAAATTACCTTTACATATTTTTATTCCATTTTTATACATTTATTATAACATTATATAAAGCCTTTTAATATAAGTCATTCTCTCCACTGATTTATGAATAGATAAGGGTAT
>NZ_JBOFYU010000266.1:0-7494 GCF_051654825.1 Clostridium sp. | reverse complement strand
CACTGTTTCTAATTCTTTCTGGAATAATTCCAATTATTATGATTGTAATTGGAGTTTTGTACAAATTACACTTAAATAAAAATATAAACAAAGCCTATGATTTACTCACACCTCCATCTATTTTAATTACATATTTGTTAGATAATAAACATGATTTGAAATACAAAAATAATTATATATATTTTTCTAATAAAAAACGTAGCTCTGCTTGGATCAGATTCGGATTTATTACACTTATTTTTTCTATAACAATATTTATATTACACAAGGATAATATCTTTAATACTTTTATTGTTTTATTGAAGCTTCAAATCATTATTTTAATTTCTATTTCAATGTTAATAGATTATATTTTAAAATAACTATTGCAAAAAGGTACCTGTATTTTTATACAAATACCTTTTTATTTTACATTTCTAATAATCTATCTATTTCACTTTCTTGGCTACTATCTATTTCTACTATAATTTCTTTTGGTGTAATCTTAGGTTCTAAAATAGCTTCTTCTCTTTGAGTTGTATTATTTATTGGTGGTGCTAATGTTATACCCCTCATTTTTTCTGCTATTAAAACGCTCATATAAGCAGAAAAGTCTAAACCTAAAGCCTTTGCCTCATTACTTGCAAATTCTTTTATGTGAGCTGACAATGTTATTGTAGTCTTAATTTTTTTAGACATTCTTACTCTTTCCTATAATGTCATAAGTCTTAACATTAATCATTTGAGCTTCATCTAAAACTTTATATCCATCTAAATAATTTCTTAACAATAGAGCTCCACCACCTATAAATATCCATCTTGAGTATTTTGATTGTTCAGGAAATGCTTGCTTTATAGTATTTATAATTTCCTTTGATTTTATATCTAAAACTTCTTCAATATCCCTTTTAACATCAACTTCTTTTCCATTTACAAATATAGTTCCATCATGAATTATTTCTTCTGCCTTCATTCTGTTAGAATAATTTACTCCATACTTTGATAAATCCTGAAGCAATATATCATAAGTAGAATTAACTCCAACTGGATATGTTTTTGCTTCCTTAAATTGCCCTTGACTCATAAAAGCTATATCTAATGTTCCTCCACCGATGTCTGCTACAAGTGTATCTTTTTCAACTAACGATTTATCATATAAAAATAATCCTGCTGATTGTGGAAATACCACAACCTTAGTAATAGTAAAATTTCTAGTTTGTCCATTAAGTTTCATAAAGACTCTTCTTCCCTCAAGAGCTTTTATTAAACTTGCCTTTTGTTCTGCAAAAAACTGAGCTGGAAGCCCTGTAACAATTCTAATATCATGATCAACAGTAGTAGTCATACTTGCTGCTATTGCTGTATATAAACATATATGAAAGATTGCATCCTTATCTCTTGATTGCTCAGTGCTTGTGAAACCATCAGTATTTCCAACTAGGTAAGTTTTATTATTCCACTCAACAATATATTTAGCTGTTTCTAATTCATGTATCTTTTCTTTTATAGTAGATAAAAAAGACCCCTCTGCGTTATCTCCTATAAAGTTTGTAGTATTATAACCAATATCTGCACTAATTCTCATTTCATTAATTCTCCTTTTCCCTTTAATATTCCCCGTATGCTATACTTCCCATTTAATAAACTTGAAATTTTAATGAAACATACTTTTATGGTAATTCATAGTATTTATAATGTTAAGTTAATATAAAATCTACTTTATACCAATAAAAAGTCTTAATAATATACTTATTGTCTAAACCTTATTACCTATAACTTGATGTTCTTCATCAAAAGACCCATCTAATTCTGTCTTATTTATAGATTTCATCATACTTAATAACATAAATTCGGTAATTGTCATCCCTTGTTTCCTTGCCATTCGCTTTATTGCAAGCTTTTGCTCTGTCGTAACTCTTAGCATTATTGTTGCATCTTTCATGATTTACCTCCAATTATGTATAGTTTGTCCATACAATATATACAATAACACAGGTCTTTTACATATTTTGTAAAAATATGATACAAAAAAATATTTTTATATCGACAAATATATCATTGAAAATCATTAAATGTTGGCTACTATAAATACACCTTTAAAGTATAAAAAGCTAATAATCGTAGAAAACCCTACAATTATTAGCTTTTATCTTATCTATATAATATTAATTTTATATTTATCCATGATTACATTCATGGTGATTACAATTATCCCCTGAATCCTTCAATGAACCATCAAGCCATTTAGAAGTAACTGTATTTAAGTCTCCTGAACATCCACGAATTACTTCAATTCCTGATCTTTCTAAAACATTTACTGCACCTAATCCCATATTACCTGCTAACATAATAGTAACCCCTTTTTGAGCTAAAACTTCTGCTATATTTGATTTACATCCACAACCTTCTGGAGATTCAACCTTTTCTGAATTAGTTATTTTTTTTGAATCCATATCAATAGTAACGACAGTAAAATATTCGCAATGTCCAAAATGATTATCAATTTGATTGTTGCGACATGGTAATGCTATTTTCATAATTAATACCCTCTTTCTTAAATATTTAATATTCTAATAATAACAAGTTATTGACATATGTTCATTATAAAGTATACTAAACTTATAATGAACATATGTCAATAATTTTAGGAGGATTATTATGGCTAGACCTAGAAAGTTCCGTAAAGTTTGTTGTTTACCTAAAAGTACTTTATTTGGACCTATAAAAAAAATTAATTTAAGTGAAAAATATATTATTATGACTATTGATGAATATGAAGTAATACGTCTTATGGATTTAGAAGGCTTAACTCAAGAAGAGTGCTCTAAAAGAATGAATGTTGCTAGAACTACAATTCAAAGAATATATAATGATGCAAGATTAAAAATAGCTAAAACATTAGTTGATGGCTATATATTAAAGATAGAAGGTGGCGACTTTACGCTGTGCAATAATGAAGATAATTGGTGTGGCTGTAATAAATGCCATAAAATAAAGAAGTAGTAAAAATTAAATACTACTTCTTTATATATAATTACAACTATTGGTATAAATTTATTTTATATATTAAATTAATATACAAGTTAATTTAATTTTGATAGTTTGAATTTTGCTTATTTAAGTACGAATATAGACTATAATCTTTTGTATTTTTCAAAGCAACTTCTACACAGGTAATATAATAATAAATTTACTTCCTTTTCCTAATTCACTTTCTACATAAATACGACCATTATGAAGTTCTATTAATTGCTTTGTTAAAGTTAGCCCAAGTCCACTACCTCCATGCTCTTCTGTAGATGATTCATATGCTTGGTCAAACCTATTAAAAATACGCTTATGATATTTAGGATCTATTCCTTTTCCTGTATCTTTGACACATATCTGAATTTCATTACCTAAATCATGTATTAGAACTTCTATTTTACCTCTTTCTTCTGTGAACTTAGTTGCATTAGCTATTAAATTAATAATTACCTTTTCAATTTCATCTTTATCACATCTCATAAACTTTTCTTCTATTTCTGGATCTATAATAAGCTCTATTCCCTTTTCATGAACTAATTCTCTCATTGAAAGAGCAACATTTTCTACAATCTCAACTATATTATAAATTCTCATATCTAACTTATATTGTCCCGACTCAATTTTTGAAGTATTTATAATATTATTAATTAAGTTTAGTAACCTATCTGAACTTAATTTTACAGAATCCATATAATAATCTAGTTTTCTTCTATCAAGTTCTTTTTGTGTTTTATTTAAATCTTTAACTAGAGCTTGAACAGAATTAATAATATTTAAAGGAGTTCGTAGCTCATGAGATAAGTTAATAAAATAATTATTTTTATATTTCTCATTTTTTAATAATTTAGAATATAATCGCTCATTTTCCTCAAGCTTATTATTTAATTGTTTAGTTCTTTTGTCAATTAACTTATTTAACAAATTTACTCTATTGTATATAAACCATATTATAATTATACATATACTTAAATAAATAAAATAAGCAAATGGTGTTTTCCAAAGGGGCTTAGCTATCTTAAACTGTATAGTTAACGGCTTAGACCAAATTCCATCTGAACCTCTAGCTAATGCTTTAAAAGTATAATCCCCTGGCTTTAAATTAGTATATCCAATATAACTTCGCCCTTCAGAATAAACCCAGTCCTTATCCACACCAGATAAATTATAGGCAAATTTAATATTTTTAGAATCCTTATAATCTGGGAAAAATAATTTGAAACTAACATTATTTTCATCATGCTTTGAAGTAAAATTGTCTTCAAACATCATTTTTTTTCCATTAACAAGTAAAGTCTCTAATTTAAGCTTAGGCTCAAATACATTTTCATTATCAATAATATCTTTTGGGTTAAAAATAGTTAATCCATACATTCCACCAAAAAGCATTTCTCCACTTTTACTTTTAAAGTATGAATATTGATTAAACTCATTACCTTGTAATCCATCAGTTATATCATAGGTTGTAAAGGTTTCGCTTTTTACTTTGAAATAATTTATTCCATAATAGGTACTAATCCATAAATCATTATTTTGATCTAATAATATTCCTAATACATTATTATTAGATAAACCTTCTTGCTCAGTATATCTCTTATATTCATCAGTTTTTTTATCTATTTTTATAATTCCCCCACTAGTACTAAGCCAAATATTACTGTTATCTGATGTAATACCCCATAGGTTATCAGTTCCTTTATTTTCTATACCATCATTAAAGTCGTTATAAACCTTAAATGTATTTAATTTTTTATTATACTTAACTAATCCTGACTCTCCACCTGTTACTATCCAAAATATTCCTTCATCATCTTGATAAATATCTCTTATTCTATCTACATTAATACCATTTTCTTTAAATAAATCTGTTAAATCTATAATACTTTTTTTCCTATCAAATAAAAATAACCTTGTTCGAGTACCTATCCAAAGATTCCCTTCATTATCTATAAGAAGTGATCTTATATCTGTATCAATAAGACCTTCATTAACCCCATAAACAGTTGATGTATTTGCTTCACTATCTATCTTATTTAATCCATTTTGTGTAGCAACCCATACTTCATTTCCAATTCCAACAACTTGTCTCACATTGTCATTACTGAGTATAAGTGGAAAAGTATCCGTATTTATTCTTGTAATCTTATCATTATTTCTATCTATTATATTTAATCCATATCTATTAGTTCCAATCCATAATAGACCTTTATCATCTTCATAAATCCCTGAAATAGAACTATCACTTAATGAATTATCATCAAAAATATCATTCTTAAATTGTGAAAATGCTGAATTTGCATTAAAAATATTAATTCCATCTTCCGTACCTACCCAAAGATATCCCGACTGTCCCTTATGCACAGTTCTAATATTACTATTACTAATAGTATTATTATCATATGGTTTATTTTTGTATAAATATAGGTTTTGACTTTCTATATTATATCTACCTAATCCTATATCTGTAGCAAACCAAAATGTCTTATCATCGCTTTTTTCAATATCTCTTATATCTATATTCTCATTAATATTTTCATTTGAAATCTTAACTTTTTCTAATTTCTCTGTTTCAATATTTATCTTATATAAACCACCATATCTAACACCTATCCACAATGTATTCCCATCTAAATACAGTGTATTAATTGTAATATTATCAATCTTATATTCAGATAAACCTTCAAAATTGAATTTAGTTACTTCTTTAGTAACATTATCAACTTTGTTTAATCCAGAATATGTACCTATCCAATAATTCCCCTTTGAATCTTCTTCTATAGCACTAATCATTTCATTATCTAATTTAAATTTTGTATTATCCCCAGTACATAATCTTGTAAAGTTATCCTCTTTCTCATTATAAATATTTAATCCATTGTTAGTTCCAATAAGAATATTTCCTTTACTATCTAAAAATATATCATTTATAGAACCGCTTGAAATATTACACCCCTTCTTATTAGGTATATATATATTAGTTTTTCCATCATCATAATTTATTCTATTTAAACCATTTGATGTTCCTACCCATATATTTTTATCATTATCTTCTTCAATATCTCGTATCACATTATTGCTTAATGTATTATAATTATTTTGCCTATATCTATAAACTGTAAATTCTCTTCCATTATACTTATTTAACCCGTCTTCAGTTCCAAACCACATATAACCTTCACTATCTTGAAAAACCTTTTGTACATTCATTTGTGACAATCCATTTTCAACTGTGATTCTTCTAAATTTTACATTATCATCGTAAGAAAACACTGTATAACTATTAGTTAAGACAAACAGTATAGACAGTGATAATATTATTAATAATCTCTTGTTAATTAATTTATTTACTTTCATATAATACCCTTTATTTAACAATATTCTGTTTTTAATTTTATTATAGTGGAAATTTTTACACTTTTCTATAAAATATATAAATTTTTACAATTTATATGTAATCACTATTGTCAACTAATATTCTTTCTATATTCTGAGGGTGTACATCCCATATTTTTATGAAAAATTTCAGTAAAATAGCTTGAGCTATTAAATCCACAATTTAATGCAATTTCAGTAATTGAGCATTGCGTTCTATTAAGAATTTTAATACTTTCATTTAAACGGTATTCTATTAAATAAGCAATTGGAGACTTATTTATTATAGTTTGAAAAATCCTACAACAGTTGCTACGACATACGTTAGCAGATGATGCTATATCGTTTAAAGTAATTTTATTTTTATAGTTATTTTGAATATAACCAATCATATTATGCATAGCCATTAAATCCTTATTATAATAGTCTTCCTGAGAGGATATATTGTTTTTTACAATATTATAAAGGACATAAAGAATAGAATAAAAGTTACTCATAAGCTGTAACTCAAAACCTTCTTCTTCAGTCTTAAAAATATTATGTATTTTTATTAAAGTTTCTATAACATCTCTTTGCCAACTTATAGATTTATTAAATATAAAAAATGGATGCGAGATATCTTCACATATTGGAGTAATATAACTTTCTTCAATATGATTTATATGTGAAGTAAGAGATGGATTAACTTGAACACATATAAATTTACAATCTGAATCATCAGTAGCAAATCCATAATGTAATTGATTAGAATTAATGAATATCCCCTGACCCTCCTCTAACTCGTAAGCCTTTCCGTTTACTGAATATGACATTTTCCCTGATAAAATTATAGTAAATTCAAATTCGCTATGCCAATGGTTTGCGACAGACCTATGTGGAAAATTAGATAATAAATATTCATTTGAGTTTATTAGAAAGTCCTTATTTTTATATTTGATAATTTCTGAATTATTATTTAATAAATTTATTCTAAACATATTAATTCTCCTCGTATAATATCTTTTGTAGACAGTTTTAAGTTAATTTCCAGTACCTAAACTTGCTACAATTTAAAAAGGACTGCTGGAAATTTAAAAGACAGTATAGAATTACTCCTAAACGTCAATATTTATATATGAA
>NZ_JBOFYU010000265.1:0-46578 GCF_051654825.1 Clostridium sp. | reverse complement strand
TTATTGTTGTTAGGTGTAGTTGGTTTCTCAGGCTCAGCCTTTGTATCATCATATACTGTAGGTAGAATATATGGATAATCAATAGCATATGGACTAGCATAAGGCTTTCTAATGAATACTCTTGTTTCTACTAAACTCTTAGGAGTTTGATCTGTAGCAAGTTTATTATTATTTTTATTAACTGTTGCAGTTACGTGAACATCACAGTATCCTGAAGGTTCAGTTCCTTCGATAAACATTTCAGTTGAAACTCTACCACCTCTTTGATCTTTAGAACATAAGTCAGTAGCTTTTTTACCAGAGTCTTTACATACAGTTACGTTAGTAATTCCTGATGGTCTTTCTGCTATTTCTCTATATTCAAGTCCTTCGTGAGCAGGAGCCATTATTTTACCCCATAAGCTTGCAGCAGCAGAACTATAACCGCTCATTGCATCATGAGTATCATAACCTATCCAAACAGATGCTGAGTAGTATGGAGTTAATCCAGAGAACCAGAAATCTGAAACAGAATCATTAGTACCAGTTTTTCCTACAGTAGGCATATTAGGTACTTTAGCTCCACCAGCATCAAAGTTAACTGGACCAGTTAGTAAATCTTGCATTATATAAGCTGTTTGTGGTGAGAAAACTTGTCTTTGAACAGATTCATCTTCTAAAAGTACCTTACCAGTTGCATCAACTACTCTTGTATAAAGCTTTGGTTCAGTATATATACCGTTATTTCCAAATGTACCATAAGCAGCTGCTAAAAGATAAGTGTTACCACCATCCATATCATTAGGATCATTTGCAAACTCTCCAAGTGCAGCAGTTGCTAACACTCTAGAAGCTTCACCATAAACTAAACCTAATTTTTCACCATAAGATATAGCTGTATTAACTCCAATATCATTAGCAACTATTATAGATGGAATATTTTTAGACCATCTAATTGCATCACGAGATGAAATATATCCATGATTAGTAGCATCCCAGTTTGCAGGAGACCATCCAGGATATTGAGCTTGAATATCTGATGGAAGACCAGCATCATTAATTGGAGTTGATGATGTATATTTCTTAGTATCTATTGCTGGTGCATATACAGTTAAAGGCTTTGTATTAGAAGCTATGGATCTTAATCCACTGTAAGCTCTATTAAGTGAGTGGGCAGGTTGTGTACCTCTTCCACCTACTAATGCTTTAACATGACCATTTCTATAATCCATAATTACTGCTGAAGCTTGAAGTTTAGGAGTACCATTTTCATCGATTTCCTCATAGCCTCCATCAACAGCTAAGTTATCTCTGTCATTTAATATTTCTTGAGTAGAATCTTGTAACCTTCTATCCATAGTCGTATAGATTTTTAATCCACCATTAACCATAAGTTTAGAAAGTTCTTCATCAGTATATTTATATTTGTTTTTTAAGTCTCTTTTTACTTGGTCAACTGCTGGATAAGCAAACCATTCATAATTTAATCTGAAATTAATTTCAGATTGTGAAAATGCAAATTCATTATTACTTACAAAAGTAGATGCACTTGCATATTCTTCATCAGTAATATAATTTAGTTCTAGCATTTTAGAAAGAACAAGTTGAGTTCTATCTAAGTACGTAGATGGATCTTCCTTATTTGCTGGATTATATGGGCTATAAGCTGTAGGAGCTTGAGTTAATCCTGCAATAAATGCAGATTCAGGTAAAGTAAGCTCTATAGCAGGCTTTTCAAAGAAATATTGAGAAGCAGCTTCAACACCATAAATCATACCTCCAAGCGGTATTGTATTTAAGTAAGCTTCTAGAATTTGATCCTTAGTAAGTTTATCTTCAAGTTGAATAGAAAGATATATTTCTTTAACCTTTCTTTCAATTGTTGTTTCATTTGTTAAAATAGTATTTTTAATTAATTGTTGAGTTAAAGTAGAAGCACCATGAAGTCCACCTTCACCCGTAACGAAATAAATTGCATCTCTATAAAGTGCACCTAGTATTCTTCTTACATCAATACCAGGGTGAGAATAAAAACGTTCGTCTTCTATAGCTACGTAAGCGTCTTTTAAATCTTGTGGCATTTGATCAAACTTTATTACATATCTTTCTTCTTCAGTAGGAAGATTATCTATATATTCTCCATTGCTATCATAAAGCATTGAAGGCTGACTTAAGTTAAGTACAGCATTTACATCAAGTGGCGGTGTATTTTTTATAATTGCAAAAAGATAACCAAGACCAACTACAAAGCATATTAATCCAGCTATTAATATTCCAAGTAGAGTATTCTTAAAGAATTTTTTATATTTAGATTTACTATTTTTCTTTTTAGTTTTTTTGCTAGTAGTACCACTATTAGTTTTAGCTTGGCTTTTTTCAGATTTAGAAGTATTTTTATTAGCCATCAGTTCCTCCCTCATTTAAATTGTAAAATTATTATATAAATTTAAAATAAAAATAAATATTATAAATTATTATAGCATATTTATATAAAGAGTAAAATAATAACTCTAAAAAGGTGATTATGAAGTACTATATTAAGCCCCAAAAAAAGTTTCCAAGGATAAAACATAAAAGGTTCATAGCTATAATTATCACCATTTTTATTTTATTTAATTCTTTTTTATTTTTAATTGATAAAAGTGTAATGCCAGCTATAATTACTATTGCTGAATCAGAAATGAAAAGAGAGGCAACCAGTATAATTCATGAAACGGCCTTAGATGTGTATTCAAAAGAATTTGACTATAAAGACATTATGGTAGTAGAAAAAGATAATAATGGAAATATATCTATGGTAAGAGCTGATACTGTTAAGTTAAATTATTTATCTTCAAAGCTTATACTTGAAAGTAATGAAAAATTATCAAAGTTAGAAGAGTTAGGTATAGGGGTACCAGTAGGGTATATGACTAAAAATTCAGTTATCCATAACCTAGGTCCAACAATTAAAATAAAAATGGAGCAAGTAGGTAATATTGAAAGCAATTATGAATCTATATTTGAAAGTGCAGGAATAAATCAAACGAGACATAAAATTTATTTAAATGTAAATCTTAAGATAAGGGTAATGATACCTTTAAATAGTACAGAAGTAGAAGTTTCAGTACAAATTCCTATTTCAGAAACTATTATAGTAGGTCAAATACCTAATACAGCTATAGATCTTAATAAAAATTAAATTTTATCTGATGGATGGCCGTTGCAACATTACCTTTTCTTTAAGCGCTAGGTAAGAACGGTTATCCCCTGCATAAGGAATTCTAACTTTCAGGAGGAGTGAAAAATTCTGTTTATAAAAGAAAAAAGGCGTAATATAATTATTACGCCTAAATACATTTAACTTTCCCAGTTAAATACATATGGAACATTTCTATAGAAACCATTGTAGTCTAATCCGTATCCTACAACAAATAAGTCTTCAATTTCAAAACAGCAGTAATCTGGTTTTAAGTCAACCTTTCTTCTAGATGGTTTATCTAAAAGAGTACATGTTTTTATTGAACTTGCACCACGCTCTTTAACGTAGTTTATAACAAACTCCATAGTATATCCTGTATCTATTATATCGTCTACAATTAATACATCCCATCCTTCTATGTTGTCAGGAATATCATTAACTACCTTAACTTCACCTGTGCTTACTTCACTATGTCCATAGCTTGAAGTAGTCATAAATCCTACTTTAGCTTTACAATCTAAAGCTCTAAAAATATCTGCTCCAAATACAAAGCTACCTCTAAGTAAAGGTAAAACATAAAGCTTTTTATCTTTGTAGTCATTAGTGATAACTTTTCCTAATTCATTTATTCTTTCTTGAATTTGTTCTTCTGTAAAAAGTATATTACGTTTTTTGTCATCCATGGTTTAATCCTCCAAACTATGTAGTTACAACTACATTGCCGTATTTACAATGTTAAATTTATAGTATAAAATTATATGAAAGTTGTCAAGAGTAAGAATAGTGAGGTGATTCTATGATACATGGAAATATAGATGGAATAAAGAAATCTTTTTTAGAGGAGCTTGAAAACCTTTATAAAGTAAAAGTATTAAAAGATGAGGTATGTAGTATAGATATAATAAATACTATTACCCGTATATCTACCATATTAGAAAGAGAAATAAGTGTAGCGGTAGATAGAAGAGGAAAGGTGGTATCAGTTGCTGTTGGTGATTCAACATCTGTTGAAGTTGCAATGATTGATATAAGAGAAAAAAGGCTATCAGGAGTTAGAGTTATTCATACTCACCCAAATGGTTTAAGTAACTTTTCAGCATTAGATTTAACAGCTTTATTAAAATTAAAACTTGATGCAATAATGGCTATTGGAATCCATAATGGTCAAATTATAGATTGTTCATTAGGTATGTTAACTATAACAAATGATATTTTAGATTATGAAGAAAAGGGAAATCTTTCAGTTGATGAAGTTCTTTCAATTCATATATTAGATAAGATAAAGCATATAGAAGGTCTAATAAAGGAAAGAGAAATAGTTGAAGATGAAGGCGAAAGAGCTATTCTTGTAGGTTCAGATACAAAGGAAAGCTTAGAAGAACTTAAGGAGCTTACTAAAGCATGTGAAATTCCAGTTTTAGATATGGTGTTCCAAAGCAGAAGTAAAATAGATCCTGCATTTTACATAGGAAAAGGAAAAGTATTAGAAATAGCTCATTTAAGACAAACAGAAAGAGCAAATTTAATTGTTTTTGATGATGAGTTATCAGGTTCTCAAGTAAGAAACTTAGAAGCAGCATTAGGAGCAAAGGTAATTGATAGAACAACTTTAATTCTAGAAATATTTGCAAGAAGAGCAAAAAGTAAAGAATCTAAAATTCAAGTAGAGCTTGCTCAGCTTAAATATAGACTTGGTAGATTACAAGGTCTTGGGACAGTACTTTCAAGAACAGGCGGAGGTATTGGAACAAGAGGTCCTGGTGAAAAGAAGCTTGAAACAGATAGAAGACATATTAGAGAAACTATTTATGATTTAAATGATGAATTAAAAAAGATAAAGAAGGTTAGAGAAACACAAAGAGAAAAAAGAAATAAGGAAAGTATACCAAAGGTATCATTAGTAGGATATACAAATGCAGGTAAATCTACCTTAAGAAATAAACTTTGTGATATAGCAGCTCAAAAGGAAATCCAAGGAAAGGAAAAAGTATTTGAAGCTGATATGTTATTTGCAACATTAGATATTACAACTAGAGCAATAGTTTTAAAAAACAAGGGAGTAGTAACTCTAACAGATACTGTAGGATTTGTTAGAAAGCTTCCTCATGATTTAGTTGAGGCATTTAAGTCAACTTTAGAAGAAGTAATATATGCTGATCTTTTATGTCATATTGTTGATACATCTTCTGAGTATGCCTTAGAGCAAATAAGAGCAGTTGAAGATGTTTTATCAGAACTAGGTGCAAAGGATAAGGATACAATTCTAGTTTTAAATAAAATAGATAAATGTTCAGAAGAACAAAAAGAACTAATATATGATGCTTGTAGTGAATATGAAACTATTGAAATTTCTGCTAAGGAAGAAATTAATTTAGACCAGCTTCTTTTACTTATAGAAGAAAGACTTCCTTACAAAATGAAAAAATGTGAATACTTAATTCCTTATGATAGAAGTGATATAAATTCATATCTTCATAGAAATGGGAGAGTTTTAGAAGAAGAATACAAGGATAATGGAACATTTATGATTGTTGAAGTTGATGAAGAGTCATACAATAAATCTAAGGATTTTGTAATTGATATAATAATGCAGTAATTGAATTTGTAACATGAAATGGAATATGAGGTAAAGTAAATTAATATACTTATAACAAACATGTTATGGAGATGATTAATTGAGCAAAAAAAGAAGAGATGAAGGCAAAAGTAAAAAAGAAAGCAAAGGCCATTCAATTTTATATAGCGATTTAGATTCTTGCACTACAGATGTAGTAGGATATACTTGCGAAGATGTGTATCCTAAAGACAAATGTACAGGTGTATTGTGTGATGAAATTAATTATAACTGTAATTATGAAGGTTTTACGAATGTTACTTGTGTTAATACGGGAGAGGTCACTTGTACCAATACAGGAGAGGTTACTTGTGTTGGTACAGGAGAACGGTTAGAAGCTATCACTAGTGAAAGCGGACCAATTATTTTTGATGAAGCTGTTGCACTTGATCAGCTTATACAAGCGCAGGTTTTAAATAAACTTATAAATGATAATAATATATCTGATAATCAAAAACTAGTACTTCAACAAATTTTAAATAAAACAACTGGTAAGTATGAAACAGAAATTAAAGGGAAATTTGATGATAAGGTTTATAAAAGTGATAAAGAAAAATATGAAAAACTAAAATTATCTAAGTCAAATGTTTATACTGGCGAGCCAGGAATAGATGGGGTTTTTAAAGGTCATACAGGTACATATCCTATAGACGTTACGGGAGCAACAGGAATCTGTCCTCTAGGTTATACGGGGCCATGTCCTATTAGCCATATAGGCCCTTGTCCCACGGGCTGTACAGGATGTTTTAATGTTCCACAAAACTGTCAAGGCACAGGTGGAAATAGGTTAAATCAATCATTTACAAAGGTTACAGCATTAGCATCTGTACTTGATAATGCACAAACAAATATTAGTTCACTTTTAGTTGCAGGAGAAGATGAAAAGTTTTTCTATGATAGAAAAGTAAGACCAATAATAGACGTATTGTTCTTTCTAACACAAGCAGCGCAAGGTGCAGCTATTACAGCACAAAATATGCAAGCAAATGCATATGCTAAGAAAAAGCAAATTAGATTACCTATAGATTTAGCTTATGAAATAATAAAAGAATCTTATTGTGTATTTGAAACTTTTAAGAGAAGAAATGCAATTTATAGAAGAATTATTGAAATGGATATAAAAAATTCAGGCTGTTTAGATGAAAATTACTATAAATCCAGCTTTTGTGACTTAGACAAAGAGTATTATGATGAATTATATCATTGTTATAACAAAGTTTACTACGATGGGGATTAGACTTCATCGTAGTTTTTTTATATAATGATAATAATTATACATTTAAGGGGGGCAAGAACGTTAATGAAAAAGGCGATAATAGATTATCAAAAAGCATTTAAGGAAATAACAGATGGGCTAAAGGAAAATAATAATATAATTTCTATTTTTGTTTTTGGAAGCATGGTTACAGGTGACTTATGGGAAGGTTCAGATATTGATTTATTTGTTATTTGTAAAGATGAGTTCAATAAAGTAAGAGATGTATATTCTGACATATTAGATATACCTGTACATACTAAGTTTTTAAGTAAAAATTCTTTTATGGATCTTTATAATTCAATTGGAAAAGAAGGTACAATAAAAAACACTATTTTATCTTCGAAGATGATTTATTGTGTAGATAAAGATATAGAGCTTATTTACAGTAATGTAAAGTATTCTATATTAAAGGATAAGGAAAAATGGAATTTAGTCTATTTAGGTCAACTATATAAAGACATAAGAATTTGCAAAAAATATTTACATAGTGGTGGAACATATACATCATATGAAGTCTTAATAAGAGCATTAGATAGTTTTTCTAAGTTATACTTAAATATGAATGGATATACTGTAAGTAAGGATTCTTTAAGTATGGCATGTAATTTTAATGATTCGTTAGATTTTAAAGTAAATAATTTATTATCAAACAAGGTTACAGTGGAAACTATTAAAAATACTATAAGTTATATAGAAGAATTTTTAGAGTATAACTTAATTGATGCAGTAGATCCATTAATAAAATATTTAAAGGAAAAAAATGAAGCTTTAAGCTCCTTCGAAATAAGAAAAAGTGATGAATTTAAAGCTTTTAATATAAAATTACAAGATATATTAAAGGTGTTATATAAAAAAGGTATTATATTGAAAGATTCAAGATCCTTTAATGATTCCTATGGAAATATGATTACATATGAAAATGTTTATTTATATAAATCATAATCATTAATTTAGGAGTAATAGTAAATATGAAATTCTATATTGAATTTAAAGAAGAAAAGCCAAAGTATATTCAAATAGCTAATCATATTAAAAAGCTAATTGATAGTAATAGCATTAATGATGGAGCAAAGCTTCCAACTATAAGATTTTTAGCAGAATCATTAAATGTAAATAAGATTACAGTAGTGAATGCATATAAAAAGCTTAGAAATGAAGGATATGCCTATCAAAAGATGGGTTCAGGTACATATGCAAAGAAAAAAGATATTTTACCTTTGTTTAATAAGGAATATTCAAGATATTTTAAGAAGTTAACATCGGAAGAAATAGACAAAATAATTGATTTTTCAGGACAAACTAATAGTGAAATGTATTTTCCTATTAACGAGTTTAAGGAAGTAATAAATGAAGTTTTAGATAGGGATGGTGCTAATTCATTAATTATGAAGGAGCCCTTAGGGTATGAAGAATTAAGGAAAACTATAAATAAGTTTTTTTGGGAAGAAAAATTAAATTTAGAAAATATTCTTATTGTATCCGGTGCACAACAGGGGATAGATATAGCATCAAAAGCTATAATGAATATCAATGATAATGTTATAGTAGAAAAGCCTACATATGGTGGGGCATTATCTGTATTTAAATGGAGAAGAGCAAATATTTTTGAAGCTTCCATGGAGGAAGATGGAATAAATATTGATGAATTTGAAGAAATCCTAAAGAAAAATAAAATTAAGTGCTTTTATACTATGAGCTATTTTCATAATCCTACAGGAATAAGCTATAGCGATGAAAAAAAAGAAAAGCTTCTTTTTTTAGCAGAAAAATATGATTTTTATATTATAGAAGATGATTATCTATCAGAGCTTATTTATGATGAAAATATAAAGCATAAACCATTTAAAAGTCTAGATAAAAATGATAGAGTAATATATATAAAAAGTTTTTCGAAAATATTTTTGCCAGGAATAAGGTTAGGTTACATTATTACACCTAATGAATTTAGAGATAACATGCAAAGCTCTAAGATAAATACAGATATAGCAACATCAAGCCTTATGCAAAGAGCATTAGATTTATATATAAATAAAGGATTTTGGAAGGGACATATAGATTTTCAAAGAAGCGAATATAGAAAAAGATATGAGTTTATGAAAAAATTAATTCAAGATGAATTAATAGATTATGTAAACTTTATAGATCCAAAAGGTGGATTAAACTTTTATTTAGAAATAAAAAATAAAAATATAACATCACTTGAATTATTTTATAACCTTAAAGAAAAGGGAGTATATATAACTCCTTGTATTATATTTTTTAGATATCCACAGGATGGAAGTTATTTCTTTAAGATAGGGTTTTCACAAGTAAGTAAAGAAAAGATAATACAAGGAATAGAGAAAATAAGAGGGGAGCTTAAATAATATGACATATATAACTATAAGAAACTTTGGAGAAGATAGTTTTATAGAAAAAAAATCAGAGTTTATTGGTTATGCTAGAAGATGTGAAACAGAAGAAGAGGCAAAAGTATTTGTATCTGAAATAAAAAATATGCATAAGCAAGCAACACATAATTGTTGGGCATATGTAGTTGGTAAAAATATGGGTATTCAAAGGTATAGCGATGATGGAGAGCCACAAGGAACAGCAGGTATTCCAATATTAGAAGTTATGAAAAAAAGCAATGTTACAGATTGTGCAATTGTAGTAACTAGATATTTTGGTGGAATAATGCTTGGTGCTGGAGGATTAACTAGAGCATATACAAAGGGAGCATCTATAGCCCTTAAAGCCGGAGGGGTTGTAGAAAAGGTTGAAGGAAGTAAGGTTTCACTTTATATGGATTATGATATGCTTGGAAAGGTACAATATGTTTGTGCACAAAACAATTGGCATATAGAAGATACAGAGTATTCTGATAAGGTAGTGATTAATATTCTTTCAGAAAATACTAAGATAGAATATATAAAAAGCGAAATGATAGAATCATCTAGTGGTAAGATTGAAGTTAAGCTTTCAGAAGAAGGAATATATTTTAAAGAAGAAGATAGATTATATAAAATAATAAAATAAATTGTCAAAAACTCTATAAAGTTAATAGATTATTATATAAGGAATTATAAAGGGCGTGTATCAATGGGCGTAATTGTATTTATGGTTTTTTTAATAATATTTCTATTATTTATAGAGTTTTTTACGTTATTATTTGTAAATACTGGTTTGCCATATGACAAGGCTCGATTCCAAGTAATATCAATGCTTACAAGCGTTGGCTATACAACAAAGGAGTCAGAGCATATTTCAAGTCATAAAAGAAGAAGAAAAATTGCTAGTTGGGTAATGATACTTGGATATGTAGGTAATGTGACCTTTGTTTCTTTTTTAATAGGATTAATTGCAAGTAAAAAGGTTCCAGAAGTAATTATTTTAGTATTAGGAATAGGAGCAATAGTAATATTTTGTATAAAAAGTAGAAATGTAATGCAGCTTATAGATAAATGTCTGTCTTTTATAATAAAAAGAAAGATATTTGGTGGAGTATATGTAAAATATAAAATGTTATTAGAGGGAAAAGAATATTCTATTTATACTATAACCTTATCACATAATAATTTTTTAGTTGGAAAAAGCCTCTTAGAAAGCAGGCTAATGAGAGATCATGAAATTCAAGTGTTAATGGTGGAAAGAAATGGACATCAAATTAATTGTCCTAAGCCAACTTATATTTTTGAAGAAGATGATGAAATAACTATTTATGGTAAACTAAAGAATATTGAAGAGCTTTTCTTAAAGTAAGTGGGTAGTTTGATATTTGTCATATAAGGATAATTATGTTATAATTCTCTCTATAAAATATAAATTTTAAATTAACAGTTGGGAGGAATTAACATGTCAGGACATTCAAAATGGCATAATATCCAAAATAAAAAGGGTAAGGCAGATGCTAAAAGAGGTAAGGTATTTACGAAATTAGGGAAAGAAATAGTTTTAGCTGTAAAAAACGGAGGGCCTGTACCTGACACTAACCCAAAATTAAGAGATGCAATAGCAAAAGCAAAGGCAGCAAACATGCCTAATGATACTGTTTTAAGATCAATAAAGAAGGCTTCAGGGGAGCTTGCATCAGTAAATTATGAAGAAATCGTGTATGAAGGCTATGGTCCATCAGGAGTAGCTGTTATAGTAGAAACTTTAACTGACAATAAAAATAGATCAGCAGGTAATGTTAGAAGTGCTTTCACTAAAGGTGGAGGAAACATGGGAGCTTCAGGTTGTGTAGGATTTATGTTCCAAGAAAAGGGCGAAATCGTTATTGAAAGAGAAGATAAAGATGAAGATGAAATAATGATGTTAGCATTAGATGCAGGAGCAGAGGATTTTGCTGCAGAAGAGGAAGTGTTTATAATCACTACAGCTCCAGAAGATTTTGGAACTGTTAGAGAAGCTTTAGAAGCTGAAGGGCTTGAATTCTTAGAAGCAGAAGTAAAAATGATACCAGATACTTATACGGAAATTAGCGAAGATGACGCTAAGAAATTCCAAAAGATGTTAAACTTACTTGAAGACGACGAGGACGTGCAAGAAGTTTACCACAATGCTGAATTCCCAGAAGGATGGGATGAATAATCCTGTTAAATGCAGTGATATTCAGTGTTAGCAGTATTTTTACAATATGTTTTACAGAAGGTAAAAGTAATATGAAGTAGGGAAAAAGCCTCTTCATTATGATAAATGTTAACAAAAAGCATAGTTTTGACTATGGTGTTCATTTAGAAGCTACTTTTCAAAGCAGATTAGCAGATAATTTGTTATGAATAGTGCTTCTTTTTTATTGCTTAAAAATATATAATTTAATATGGAGGTGTATTAAGTATGAGTAGAAAATCAACAGTTACAAAGGTGTGCCAACATTGTAAAGTTTCAAAAAGTTTATCAGATTTCCATAGAAATAAAACAAAACCTGATGGACATAATGGAATATGTAAAGTTTGTCAGGCTGAAGTAAACAAAAAGAATAAGCAATAATTTAATTAGTCACTATTCATGATTTTAGTTTATTATGAAAGGTGGCTTTTTTATTTATGTTAGTAGATGATATTGTAAAAGAATTTATTTTTGAGTTACAGGTGCAGAATTATACACCTAGAACAATAAAGGGGTATAAGAACAATATTTTAAAGTTCATGGAATACTGTAAACAAGAATTTGAAGTTTTTGAATTAGAGGAAATAAATCATATTCACATTAAAAAGTATTTTCAGTATTTATTAAGTAAAGGAAGAAGTTCTGTTTATGTAAATAATATATTAAAGAACATAAGGGCATTTTTTAAGTATTGCTATAAGGAAGAATATATAAACAGAAATATAGCTTTAAAGGTTGAATGGCAAAGGGAAAAAAGAACAGTAATTAAGACCTTTAATGATGATGAAGTACAGGGGATGCTAGGGGTGTACACCTATAAGAATTATCTTGAAACAAGGAATAAATGTATAATGGCAGTTTTATTTGATACAGGTATTAGAAACCTTGAACTTTGTACACTAGGTATATTAGATATAAAGGATACTGTTATTTATATTAAAGGTAAAGGAAGAAAAGAAAGAGTTGTTCCAATAAGTCCAATGCTTAAAAAGATAATGATAAAGTATCAGAGGGCAAGAGAAGAATATATTAAAGATAGTATTATAAAAGATGATGCTTACTTCTTATCATATAGAGGAAAAAGAATGACAGGTGAAGCAGTTGAAAGAATAGTAAAACTTTGTGGTAAAGAAGCTAAAATAAGAAATGAAATAAGATGCTCTCCACATACTTGTAGACATTATTTTGCACAAGCACAGTTAAGAAATGGATTAGATGTTTATTCATTGAGTAGATTATTAGGGCATGAAGATATAAGTATAACAAAAAGATACTTACAAGGATTAGAAGATAAAAATATTATTGAATTAAGTGTTAAAACAAGTCCATTAATGAATTTAAGAATTAAATAAAATGTTAGCTAGGCAATGAATTAAGTTTCATTGTCTTTTTTTATGTCACAAATGTGTAGGAGTAAGCAACTTAGCTTTATGTAAAAGGTAGTCACAGTTATTTAAGGACTTTGAACCTAAATGTATGTAGGAGGTGAAAGATATGAAGATAGTTTATGTAATTGATATAGAAAATGAAATAATATTAGATATTTATTTTATTGATGAAGTAACAGGAAAGAAAGTTGATTATTCAATAGAAGAATTTAGAAAAAGTATAAAACAGTAAATAGAGTGGAGGATTTGTAAATGAAAAAGGTGTTGTATTTAGAACAGGGTGAAAAATATAGTGATAAACAAGAAAGGTATTTTATGGTTCCTAACTGGTTACTTGATGAAGGGGAATATATTGAATTAGATATTTATGAAAGAATGGCATTAATATATATTATTAGGTTAGTTAATAAAAAGGATAATAGCCAAAGAAAAGGTGATTTGTTTTTCTTATTATCAGAGCAGTTAGCAAGGATAGGTAAATTTTCAGACTCAAAAGCAAAGCAAGTATTAAAAAAGCTACAGGAACATGGATATATTAAAAAAATAAGAACAGGAAATAATTTAATTGGAAAAGCTAATACATATAAAGTGATGAACTTACAACCAAGATATGTAGAAGGAAAAGAAGTAGATTTAAGTGAAGCAGAACATAAATTATCAGAAGAAGATTTTAATGAATTATTATTTAGGTGCAAAGGTGTTGCTTATTTTTATGCTGATGAAGAAAAATATTCACATAGAAAAGCACTACCATTATTAATAGAAAAGGAAAGTGGAGAAATAGGATGTTTTAGTAATAATTAAATATTTTAAACAAGGGTATATAAGGGGGATAGGGGTATGGAAAGTTAAGCAATAAGAATTATATTAGTATATAAATAGCTACTATATGCACTCTATAAAGAACATATTATAAAGAACAAAACAGAAGAAATGATTTAGAAGATTAATTACTTTAATTTCATTAAAGATAACATAGAATATTTTAAAGTAAAACAAAATGCAACAAAACAAATATTATATTATTACAATAATTAAGATTATATCAGTGTTTGATATGTTTTATTAAATTAATATGTTGCATTATATATTAGAAAAAAATACAATATAAATAGAATTAAATGTATAAAAAGGAGGATATATGAAGTTATATCATATGGCTAAAAAAGGATTATTAAGGGAAGGGCAAATAATTGAATCAAAAATTATTAATGATATAAGGTGTATGGATAATTATACTACTTCTTTGTTGCAAGAATATTTTAATAAGTATTTTTCTAGGGGGGTATGTGTTCATGGTGAACATTATTTTGCTACAGGTGGTGCATTTACATATATTCATCCAGTAACAGAATTACTATTAGAAAAAGGTAGACAAGCAATAGATAAGAATTTACCTTCAAGGGCAAATGCTATTTTTGCAATTGATAATTTAGATAAATTTAATCAATTATGTTCTTTAATGAATATTAATATAAGTGATTATGATATTTGGGAAGTTGAAGCAGAAAACATCTTTAAGGCTGATATGTTTTTAGTAGATACAATTCAGAAATTGGTAATAGAGAATCAATCTATGCTTATTGCATCAATGTTAACTGATTATTATTGGCAAGGAAAGGCATTAAAAGAATTTGTAAAAAATGATGAAAGTTTTTGGGAATATATTTTAGAACCACCTGTTAAAATTATTCAAAAGATAGAATAAATAAATTTTAGATAGTAGGAGGAATCATATGGTTTATATGGGGAAAAATATTGAGTTAGGATATGCTCATAAAGTAATTAATCAAGATAGGTTTATTTATCCAATACTTGGATTAAAACTAGATAAAAATAGTATTTTAAAAGTAGGGCATGTTGACTTTGTTGATAGTAATTATTTGTTCAATAATATAATTGATAAGGAATTACAAAGTGAGTTTTTATTTATAAATGAATTTAATAAAGTGACAACATTTGCTATTATTGATTTGAGGAAGTATAGTAATTATAAAAATATATGCAAGGATGGCAATAATTCATTAGCATTACAAATTTTAAAACAAACAATAGGGGCATTATATTTAGCAATATATAATAAACAAAAAAGCCCAGATTGTGAAAGAAAAATAGTTATAAGTAATAAGGCAATACTTGAGGTTGAAGAAGGTTTAAACTCTTATATGGCTATATATAATGGTAAATATATGATATGTCCTAATTTTGTAAGTAAGGAATTAGTAGCAAAAGATATGGATTATGATATGGAAAGTATAAAAAATGTATTAGAAATATTAAAAAAGGATTTTAAATATAAAACTGATTATGAAAAAAAGATTTGTAAGACATTAGAGATTATTTATTCAATATACAGTGAGGGGTATTCTTCAGAAAGGGTTATTAAATGGGCAATAGCTTTAAACTATGTTTTTAGAGAAAATGATGAACATGAATTTGACAGTACATATATTGGGAGAAAGTTAAGGATAATTTTCAATGTAATAGATAAAAAAGAAATATATCAAAACTTACCAAAGTATATATTTAAGCAACCTAAAAAAACTAGGAAAATAAGTGATATTGTTATTAGTGTTTATAAAAGTGTAAGAAATGATCTGATGCATGGAAAAATAGATTTTTACACAGAATATGGAATTTGCAATGTAGAAGAATTACTTATCCTTAAAGTTACAGTACATGAATTATTAAAATTTATGACTAAGGATGAATATATAAAGAAGTTCAAAAATATTAAGGAATTTAGTGAATTTATTGAAGCTAAGGAATCTGAAAACATAAGAATTAGAAAACAAAGTAAATAAATATTGTATCAAAATAATATTTACATAATATAGTTAATATTATATAATGATTATGTTATTACTGATGTTTTCAGTTAAGGTAACTGTTAATATGCTTTGAAATTAAAAGTAGGTGTAAACCTAGTGAAATATAGATTAAGACTTTAAAGAACTATGATGTTCAAGAAGTTTACCACAATGCTGAATTCCCAGAAGGATGGGATGAATAATACTAAATTTAGTATTAGAGCATTTTAAAATTACTTAAGAAAATTTACAATCTACTTTTTATAGAAAAATCTATAAAAAGTAGATTTTTTATTTTATATCAAAAAATTTCTTTTGAAGATTGAAGGGGGAACTATTTTAATCAAAGATGGAGATTATATTTTATTACTTCAGCCTACTTCACCTTTAAGGAGTGAAATAGATATTACTGAAAGTGTAGAAATACTTATAAATAAAAAAGGGAATTCTGTAGTAAGCATATGTGAGTTAGATCATCAAACAAATTTAAATATAACATTAAATGATAATGAAAGACTAGATTATGTTTTTAATGACTCAATAAATCAGACAAGACAAAATTTTAAAAAAATCTATAGGATTAATGGTGCTATTTATATTTCTAACTGTAATTATTTTAGACAAAATAAGAGTTTTTACAAGGAAAAAAGTTATCCGTATATAATGAATAAAAGAGATTCAATTGATATAGATGACGAATATGATTTTAAATATGCAGAATATATCATAAAAAGCAAAAAAAAGCCTAGGATTATTTAAGATAAAATACATTAATTCCAATAAGAGCAGAGGTTAAAGAGAAATATTTACTTAACTTAATTGTAAAAATATGGTACAATATTATTGGGAAAAAGATTTAAATAATTAACTGGGGGATTGGGTTATGGAGAACGGAAAATTAAATAAACTAGTGGTATCTTTAGTTATGGTTGTAGCATTAATAGGAATTGGCTGGGGGAGTATGGTATTTTTTGAATACCAAAATAAACAAGAAGCCAAGGGAAAAAATAATGTTGTAAGCGCAGTATCAAAAACTGATGGAGATGAAAATAAATCTGATGAAAGTTCAAGTGCAGATAATAACACAGCAGAAGGTGTTTCTGAAGAGGCGGCTAATACTGAAGTAAGTTATGATTTTATTCATCAACTAGCAAATGGTCTTATTATTGCAGAGGATGGACAAAGATGGGGTGTCGAAGAAGTAACAAAGGATGCAATTAAAACCTCTATAGAATCATTTAAGGGAATAGATGAGTATATAGTAGAAGAATTAGGTAAGTGGTTAAATGGAGATTTTTCTAATTCAGTAGAGGTTCATAACTATTGTTGGGATAAGTTAGGTGGAAGTGTCGGAAGAGCAATAGAGGTTGATACTGAAGGTGTTACAAAAGCACAAAATAATGTAGTAAATAAATAATATGGTAATATTAATCCAGCTAAAAAAATATTAGCTGGATTTTCTTTTGAAAAAATGAGGACTAGTTTAATTAAATATGTTAAGATATGTTAGTGGTTTTTGAAAAATTAAGTTAAAGTATTTAAAAAAAACTTTAAAGGAAATTATTTGAAACACAAGTAAAGTTGTTAAGTAAAAGAGGGGAGTAGAAAATTTATATGAAATATAAAAGGGATTATTTATATAACAATACAAGTAAGATACTTATAAAGTATATAATAATTTTAAATGGGATATTATTATTTTTAATAACTTTAGCAGGAATGGTTTTTGATATAAAGTTAATTGGAAAATCAACAGTTATAAACGATATTGATGGTATAAATTTTGTTATGGGTGTGATAGCAATAAGTTGCTGTTCCCTTTATTATTATATGAAAAAAAATGAAGAATTTTTTATATTAACATTAAGCTATGTATGCATATTTATAGAATATATATTTTTAAATGAATTTTTATTAACTAAAAGTACAGCTTTTTTAAGTTTAGAAAATATGATTATATCTCCATTTATAATAAGAGTTTTCTTTTTAACTATAATAATTTTAAAAATAGAAAAATTAAAAAACATTATTTTATCTAATAAAGGATATGCAATATTAACTACAATTATTCTAAATTTGTTACTTGTTATCCTTGAATCTGACTTAAGAATAAATGGTTCAACAATTATATTACAGAAATTTTTTACTGCGTTAAATATAGTGTCTATTGTTTATTATTATTATCTACTTACTATGTTAGCAAAAAAAGCAGTAATAAAAAATGAGTTTTTCTACTCAGTTGTAATGTCAAGTATAAGTATATTTACTATTAGAAGAATATTTGTTTTAAATATATTTAAAAGCTCAGCTGAAAATCTTCTAATATATAACAGAGTTCTTTCTTTTATAGGATTTCTTATTTTAATAGTAGGGTTATTTATAGAAATGTTTAGAAGAGTAAATGAAACAGAAAGATTAAATAAAAAAGTTATAAATAGTGAAAAGAAGCTTATGACGATAACAGAAAACATTAAAGATTTAATTTTAATGGAAGACGAAAATGATAGGTTTACATATATAAATAAGGCTGTTTCTTTAAAATTAGGATATGAAAAGGACGAGCTAGATAATCAACATTATACCAAGGTTTTACATAGTGAGAAAAATATAATTTGTGATAAAGATAGGGGAATTACATACTTAGATCAAATGTGGAAAACTAAATCAGGTGAAATCTTCCCAACTGAAACTATGATTAGTGATATAAGGGATGATGAAAATAATATTATAGGGAAAATGGTTGTTGCAAGAGATTGTAGCTTAAGAGAAAGAGTAGAAAATTTAAATAAAAAATATGATGAAATAAAAGAAGTAGAAAAGATTCGTGGACAGTTCTTTGCTAATTTATCTCATGAAATGAGAACACCTATTAATATCATATATTCTTGTATTCAATTATTAGAAAGTCAAAAGCAGCAAGGGGATGCTGAGCTGGCAATGTCATATAAAAAATATGATAATACAATAAAGCAAAATTGCTTTAGAATGCTAAGGCTTGTTAATAATTTAGTAGATATAACAAAAATAGATTCTGGATTTATTAAAATGAATTTTGTTAATTACGATATAGTTAGCTTAATTGAAAATATTACACTTTCGATTATACCGTATGTAGAGACTAAAGAAATAAATGTAATATTCGATACTTTTGAGGAAGAGCTTGAAGTTAAGTGTGATCCGGAAAGTATTGAAAGAGTCATGCTTAATTTATTAGCTAATGCTGTTAAGTTTACAGAGTTAGGTGGAAATATATTTGTAGAGGTATCATCAACTGAAGAAATAGTTACTATTAAAGTAAAGGATGATGGAATAGGAATTGCAAAAGAATTTAGAGATGCTGTATTTGAAAGATTTGTTCAAACTGACAAATCTCTTAATAGAAGAAAAGAAGGAAGTGGAATAGGACTAGCTTTAGCAAAATCATTAATAGAGTTACATGAAGGAAGAATTTATATTGCTGATAATGATGATGATGGAAGCGAATTCGTAATAGAACTTCCTAATGTGAAAATGAGTGAAGAAAAAGAAGAAAGTAAGAATATTATTGAATCTAAAGATAAAACTATGATAGAAAAAATTTCTATAGAATTTTCTGATATTTATGATTTGTTTTAGAAGCCGAAAGGCTTCCTTTTTTTATTAAGCAATAAATTAAATAATAATTATTATTATTTAATTTTTAATACTAGCAAAAAATATAAAAAGATGATAATATAATTATATAAAAAAGCAAAATAAATAATAATAAATGGGCAATAATATATTGCATTAAAATAGTTTAAGAGGTAGAGAGATGAAATTAGAATTAACAGTATATGATTTAGGTAAAGTTTTAAAGAATTTAGAAAAAAGCTATGAATTAGAATTAATGACAAAATTAAATTTAAGTGGTGGATGGATGACTATATTAGGAAAAGCTACTATTGAAAATGCTCCACAAAAAATAGTTTTAGGTTGTAGCAGTAAAAGTAATAACATTATAGACATAAAAGTAAATACAGGGGTAGAAGGTGGAGCAATTATAAAGCTTACTGGAGCAAAGGATAAAAAATTCTCTGTAGACATTTCTTCAACTAGATATAAAGAAATATATAATGGAAATATTAATCCAGATGAAGTTAAGGTAAATAATGAAGAAACAAAAGTAAGAATAGATGAAAATATTATATTTAAAATAAAGGCTCCTAAGGAAGAAGTCGTAAATTTATTATAAGAAAGTTAAATAGTATTTTTAATTATAGTGAAAAGATGTAGTTATAGCTACATCTTTTTTATTTAGGTCAACTTTCCTATTATTTAACAAATAATAGGAAAGCGGATTTTTTTAAAAGTAGTAGAATTAAAATTTGTTAATTAAATAACAATATGTGATTATTATCACAGTTTATTTTAGTAAACAATGATAAACTTTAATCATTAAAATGTAGTTTTAAATTACATTAACGATAAAATGAGTGGAGATGTTGTAGAGATGGAAAGAATACAATCAACTTGTAATTTTTGTGCATTAGCATGTAATGTAGATTTTTATGTTGAAAATGGAGAAATAGTAAGGGTTGCACCTACAGAAGATTATCCAGTTAATAAAGGTTTTTGCTGTATTAAAGGATTAAACCTTGATAAACAACAAAAAATGATAGAAAAAAGAAAATCACCTTTGCTAAGAGATGAGAACAATAATATGGTAGAAGTTTCTTGGGAAAAGGGAATAAATACATTTGTTGAAAAAATGACAAGCATCCAAGATAAATATGGAAAAGAAAGTGTTGCATTTATAAGTACAGGTCAAATGACTACTGAAGATATGGCGCTACTTGGACATGTTGGAAGAAGCTATATGGGAATCAATGGTGATGGTAATACGAGACTTTGTATGGCTACATCAGTAGTTGCACATAAGCAAAGTTTTGGATTTGATGCTCCACCGTATACTTTAAATGATGCAGAGTTATCAGATACAATTGTTTTAATAGGAGCAAACCCTGTTATAGCACATCCAGTATTCTGGGGACGTATAAAGAAAAATAAGGATGCAAAAATAATTACAATAGATCCAAGAAAATCAGAAACAGCTATGAATTCTGATATGTGGATAGATATAAAGCCGAAGGCTGACTTAAGATTCTTCTATACACTTGCAAATGTGTTAATAGAAAAGGGATGGATTGAAAATAGCTATGTTGAAAACTTTACTGAAGGATTTGAAGGCTTTAGAGAGCACGTTAAGCAATATACATTAGAAGATGTTGAAGCAGAAACAGGAATTTCAAAAGAAAGAGTTTTAGAATTAGCAGAAGTTATACATAATGGAAAAAGAGTTTCATTCTGGTGGACAATGGGTGTTAATCAAGGATACGAAGCTGTTAGAACTGCTCAATCAATAATTAACCTTGCTTTAATGACTGGAAACATAGGAAGAGCAGGAACAGGAGCAAACTCATTAACTGGACAATGTAATGCAATGGGGTCAAGAGCATTTAGTAATACAGCAGGTCTTTATGGTGGTGGAGATTATGATAATCCAGTACGTAGAAAAGCTGTATCAGAAGCATTAGGAATAGAAGAAAGCTTATTACCTTCAAAACCAACCCTGCCATATAACGTTATAATTGAAAAAGCTATAGCTGGTGAAATTAAAGGTTTATGGGTAATATGTACAAACCCTAGACATTCATGGACTAATAATGAAGAATTTAAAAAAGCAGTAGAAAACTTAGATTTCTTCGTAGTTCAGGATATATATGAAGATACTGATAGTGCACAAATATGTGACTTATTCCTACCGTCAGTTCCTGCTATTAAAAAGGAAGGTGTGCTTATAAATACTGAACGTCGTTTATCAGCAGTTAGACCTGTTTTAGAAAAGGAAGAGGGAGAATTATCAGATTTTGAAATTTTCTATAAAATTGGTGAAGCTTTAGGAATGGGAGAATTACTAAAGGGATGGGAAACACCAAAGAGTACTTTTGAATTACTAAAGAAATGTTCAAAAGGAATGCCATGTGACATAACTGGAGTTACTTATGAAATGCTTGAAAACTCAAGAGGAGTTCAATGGCCATTTAGAGAAGGTGAAGTTTTAGAAGAAGATGAAAGAAGATTATTCGAAAATAATCAATACTATACTCCTTCTAAAAAGGCTAAATTTATGTTTGAAGATCTAGCAGAATGTCCAATTAAGGTTTCAGCAGAATTCCCTTATATCTTTAACTCAGGAAGAGGAACAGTAGGACAATGGCATACTCAAACTAGAACAAGAGAAATGAAGGTTGTTTCAGCTATAACTTCAAAGGAAGCTTATGTATATATAAATACAGAATTAGCTAAAGAATTAAATATAAAAGAAAATGATAAAGTGAAAATTACTTCAACTAATGGAAAGTCAAGTGTATTCCATGCGAAGGTTACTGATAATGTTAAAAAGGATCATTTCTATGCTCCAATACACTATATAGAAACAAATGCATTAACTCCATCAATATATGACCCATATTCAAAAGAGCCATCATTTAAAACTGTTGCTGTAAATATAGAAAAGGTAGAAGCATAGGAGGTTAAATAATATGAAAAGAATTAAAATAGATAGATCAAAATGTGTTGGTTGTTTAACTTGTACAACTGCTTGTATAGTATCACATAATTCAGAGGAAACAAGAAGCAGAATTACTATAGATAGTAATGGAAAGTATGCTCCTATTTTCTGTAGACATTGCGATAAGCCAGAATGTGTATTTACATGTATGACAGGGGCTATGAGTAAGGATGAAGAAACAGGAAGAGTTACATATGACAAAGAAAGATGTGCAAGCTGTTACATGTGTATAATGGCATGTCCTTATGGAGTGTTAAAGGCTGATAGCAGAACACAAAAAGAAATAATGAAATGTGATGGATGTAAGGATTCGAAAGAAGGATCTGCTAGATGTGTGGCAAACTGTCCAATGGCAGCTATTACATTAGAGGAGGTAAAATAGTATGAAATATGTAGTTATAGGTGCTTCGGCAGCTGGAATAAGTGGAGCAAAAACTCTAAGAAAGCTTGATAAAGATGCTGAAATAGTATTAATTTCTAAAGATACTGAAGTTTACTCAAGATGTATATTACATCACTATATTTCAAATCACAGAAATATAGAAGGGCTAGATTTTTCTGAAAAAGACTTCTTTGAAAAAAACAATATAAATTGGATTAAAGGTATTTCAGTTTTAGATATAAAAGAAAATGAAAATAATTTAATTCTTTCAAATGGTGAAGTTGTAAGCTATGATAAACTTCTTATTGCAAGTGGTGCTTCAGCATTTATTCCACCAATAGAAAACTTAAGAGAAGCCAAAAATGTAGTAGGATTAAGAAACTTAGAAGATGCTATATTAATTAAAGAACAAACAACTCAAATTAAAAACGTAGTTGTGCTTGGAGCAGGTCTTGTTGGTATAGATGCTGTAAGTGGATTATTAGATTTAGGTCTTAATATATCTTTAGTTGAAATGAGCGAAAAGGTTCTTCCACTACAATTAGATAAGGAAGCTTCAGCTACTTATGAAACTAAGTTTAAAGAAGCAGGAGTTAATCTAAAGCTTAATGTTAAGGCAGAAAAGCTTATAGTTGATGAAGATAAAAATCCTAAAGCATTATTATTAAACACAGGTGAAGAAGTTCTATGTGAACTTGTTATAGTAGCTACTGGTGTTAGATCAAATGTTGGATTCTTAACTAACTCTACTATTGAAACTGATAGATTTGGTCTTTTAATAAACGAAAAGGGTGAAACTAATATAGAAAATATTTATGGTGCTGGCGATGTATCAGGAAGAAACCCTATATGGCCAACGGCTGTAAAAGAGGGAATAGTTGCAGCTAGCAATATGCTTGGACATAACACTATAATGACAGATTTCTTTGGAAGCAAAAATACAATGAATTTTGTTGGAGTTCCTACAATGTCATTAGGTATGGTAGAAGCTGAAGATGAAAGCTATGTAGTAGAAGTAGAAAAGAGAGATGGAAACTACAAAAAGGTAATTCATAAGGATGGTAAGATTTATGGGGCTATTCTTCAGGGAGATTTATCTTATGCTGGTGTGTTAACTCAGCTTATAAAAGAATGTATAGATGTGTCTAAGGTTAAAAAATCATTATTTGATATAGATTATTCTGACTTTTTTAATATTGAACAAAACTTCGAGTATAGTTACAAGTAGAAATGGGAATAAATCTAAATAAGTATTGTAGCCGTAAGGTTACAATACTTATTTCATATTATATTTACAAAACTATTTTAAAAAAGAAAAAAATTTTCAAAATTATAAAAAATATGATTAAAAATGTCGATTATTGTGATATAATTAACTAGTAAATAAAATTTAATTAAAAACAATAAATAAATTTAAAAAGAGGATTTTTATGCCTAAGATAGTTAATATTATTGGAAGTGGATCTAATGTTGGAAAAACTATATTAATAGAAGGAATAATTAAAGAATTAAAAAATAGAAATTATAGTGTGGGTACAATAAAACATGATGTACATGGATTTGATATAGACCATAAGGGAAAAGATACTTACAAACATAGAGAAGCAGGCTCAGAAACAGTAATTATATCTTCTAAAAATAGGTTTGCGATGATAAAAGAATTAGAAGAAGAAATATCTTTAGAGGATATAATAAAGATGATAGATAACAAGGACTTTATTATTGTTGAGGGTTATAAAAAAAGTAACCTAAGAAAAATAGAAGTGATTAGATCAGATATAAGTAATGAAATAATTACGCCGAGGGATAAGTTAATTGCAATTGCAAGTGATGTGTTTATTGATATTGATGGTGTACCTGTAATTGAAAAGGATAACTATAAAAGTCTTGTAGATATTATAGAAATGGAAAAAGAGAATAATAGATAATATTTTCTGGAGTATATATACCTAAAGTCAAAGCTTATTAAGATAGTAATAAGTTTTAGGTATGATTATGGTATATATACCTGAATTATTAAATTCACAGGGTTTGATTCGAAAGGATTTTGCCTCCACATTTGGGAAGGAAAATAAGAAATATCTAAATTTTAGATAAAGCTTATTACCTATGTCCAAATTTAAAGGTAATAAGCTTTTATTTTATGAAAGGAATTAATATGAAGAAATTTATAACTTTAGAGGAATCAATAGAAATACTAAATAAAGAAGTGAAAAAATTAGATAAAGAAAAGATAAGTCTTATAGACTCAGTAAAAAGAATTATTGCAGAAGATGTAAAATCTGAGATAAATAATCCTCCATTTAATAAATCAGCTATGGATGGATATGCAATAATTGCTCAAGATACTAAGAAAGCTACATTAGAAAACAAGATATCGTTTAATGTTATAGATAAGGTATATGCTGGAGAAGTTTGTAGTAGCTCTTTATGTGAAAATGAAGCTATAAAAATAATGACAGGAGCTCCAATTCCAAAAGGAGCAAATGCTGTTATAAAGCAAGAAGAGGTTGAAATAGAAGGAAATACTATTAAGATAAGCTGTAATGTTAAGGAAAATCAAAATGTATGCTTTAAGGGCGAAGATATAAGTAAAGGTAAGGTTTTGGTTAAAAAAGGAAAAAGACTTGATTATGCTGATATAGGGATATTAGCAAGTGCCGGTGTAAATGAAATAACAGTATATAAAAAACCTAAAATTGCATTACTTAGCACTGGAGATGAAGTAATAGATATTGGAGAAATTTTAAAGCCAGGAAAAATATATAATAGCAATAAATATAGCTTAATGGCTAGATTAAAGGAACTTGGCTATGAAGTAGAAATAATGGAGCATATAGAAGATACAAAGGAAAGTATTGCAAGAGAAATAAAAGAGGTAGCTAACAAGGTAGATTTGATTATAACTACTGGGGGAGCATCAGTTGGTGAAAAGGATCTTTTAATAAGTGCAATAGATCTTATAGAAGGTGAAAAATTATTTTGGAAAATAACTATTAAACCTGGATCAGCTGTATTATGCAGCAAGGTTAAAGATTCAATAGTTATCAGTCTTTCAGGTAATCCTACAGCAGCATTAACAACCTTTGAACTATTAGCAAAAACTACCTTAGATAAGCTATCGGGTAATGATTTAATTCAAATTAAAAGGGAAAAAGCAGTTTTAATTGATGAATTAAATAAGAAAAGTCCTCAAAGAAGATTTATAAGAGGAAATTATTATTCCACAGAGGAAGGACAATTTGTTTCTATAACTCAAACAAAAAGTGGAAACGGTATATTAAGTTCAGCATTAAACTCTAATTGCTTAATTGAAGTAGAAAAAGGCTGTGAAGGATTAAATAAAGGAAGTATAGTAGATATAATAAAACTTTAATAAGGATTGGTAATAAGATGATTAATAAAACCTTAGCGATATTAGCAGGTGGTAAAAGTAGCAGAATGAATTACAACAATAAGGCTTTTCTTAAATATGAAGAAAAAACCTTTATAGAAAGAATTATAGAAGCAGGTAAGGATTTTAATGAAATTATTATAATAGCTAATAATGAAGAAGTATATAAGGAGTTTGGTTTAAAAGTTTTTAAAGATATTCATAAGGATCAAGGACCTCTTGGAGGAATCCATTCAGCATTAACAAACTGCAAAAATGATTTTTGTCTTTGTGTGGCTTGTGATATGCCATATATTAATGATTTAGTCTTTAATATATTAGGTTCTATTAATAATAAATATGATGTTCTTATACCAAGGGTAAATGAAAGACTTCAACCATTATGCTCTATTTATAATAAGAATATAGTAAACACATTAGAAGAAGCTTTAATTAAAAAGGAAAATAAATTGCAAAAATTAATATTAACTTTAAATTATAATGTTATAGAAGGGTTTTTAGATAAAGATTTTTCAAATATAAATACAATAGAGGAATATAAGAAATTGGAGGAAAGCTAAATGTACACAGTTGGAATTATAACTAGTAGTGATAAAGGATATTTAGGAGAAAGAGAAGATAAAAGCGGAGAAGTTATTAGAGAAATAGTAGAAGCAAATGGCTTTAAGGTAGAAAAATATATAGTTCTTCCAGATAACGAGGAAATGTTATCAAAGGAAATGATGTATATGAGTGATAGTTTAGGTGTTAACTTAATTTTAACTACAGGAGGAACTGGGTTTTCTAAAAGAGATATTACTCCAGAAGCTACAAGATTAGTTATAGAAAGAGAAGCATCAGGAATATGTGAAGCCATTAGATTTTATAGTCTTCAAATAACTAAAAGGGCAATGTTATCTAGAGCAATATCAGGTATAAGAAAGGATACTTTAATAGTAAATATGCCTGGCAGTCCAAAGGCTTGTAAGGAAGCATTAGATTTTGTTCTTGATGATGTAAAGCATGGAATAGATATATTGTTAGGAGTTGCAAAGGAATGTGCAAGAAAGTAAATGGTAATAAAAAAAATGTTACTAAAAGAAGAATAGCATTAATAAGTATCACAGCTTTATTTATGTCTTTATTTACAGGATGTTCAACCGTAAAAGAAGAAGAAAAAAAGGAAATTACTATAAGTGTAGCAGCAAGCTTATCGGAACCTATTAACAAAATAAAAGGTATTTATGAAGAAAATAATAATGTGAAAATAAATGTTAATACTGGTGGTTCGGGAACACTTAAAAAGCAAATTTCACAAGGTGCAGATGTAGATATATTTTTTTCAGCAAGTGAAAAGTATATAGATCAGTTAAAAGAAGAAGGATTATTAAAAGAGGAAGACACTTATCCTTTATTATTTAATGCTTTAGTTGTAGTAAAAAATAATTTGTACAATAAAGATATTACTTCAATAGATGAGTTAAAAGGCTTAGATATGAAGTTAGCTCTCGGAGAAACTAATACAGTTCCAGCAGGTGAATATGCTAAAGAGGCTTTAGAAAATGCAGGTGTATGGAATGAAGTTGAAGATAAAGTTGTCTACGGTAAAGATGTTAAGGTTGTAAAGACTTATATTGAAAATGGTGATGTAGATTTAGGAATTATTTATAAAAGTGATTCTATAGATTTAAAGAATTCTACAGCATTATTAGAAATTCCAAGTAACCTTCATAAAAAGATAATTTATTCTATAGGAGTAATAAGTAAAGGTAAAAATTATGAAGAGAGTAAAAACTTTGTAGATTTTATTAAATCTGATGAGGGATTAAATATATTTAAGGATTATGGATTTAGTATAAATTAAATAGGAGCAAGAAAATGATTTTAGAGGCAGCCTATATATCAGTTAAGGTTGTTATAATATCAGTTATAATAACCTTTATTATTTCGTTGCTAGGGATAAGAGTTATAGGAAATAAGGATTCAAGGTGGAAGAAATTCTTAGAAACCTTAATTATACTACCAATGTTTATGCCTCCTTCTGCAATAGGATACTTAATCCTTATAGTTTGTGGGAGAAATGGTTTTATAGGTAAACTAGCAAATGAATATTTAAATATTTCTATAATATTTACTATAGGTGCAGCTGTTATAGCTTCGACAATAGTCACATTGCCTATAATGTATCAAAGTATAAGAGTTGCAGTACTAGGAGTAGATAAGGAAATAAAAGAAGCAGCAAGATTATGTGGAGCTAGTGAGTTTCAAGTATTTACAAAAATAATTTTACCACTTTCTAAAAGAGGTATATTTACAGGATTATTATTAAGCTTTGCAAGGGCATTTGGAGAGTTTGGAGCAACCATTTTAGTTGCAGGAAATATTCCAGGTAAGACACAAACTTTGCCAATGGCAATGTATTATGCTATAGAAAACAATAATAATAAAGAAGCCATAAATATTTTAATAATTATTTTTGTTTTGGCAGTATTTTTAATTAGTATTTATAGCTATTTAATAAACAAAGAAGATTAGGACGTGATTAAATGAAGATGATAAAGGTACAAGATGCAGTAGGAACTATTTTATCTCATGATGTAACTCAAATAATACCTGGCGAATTTAAAGGAAGAGCCTTTAAAAAAGGTCATATTATAAGAGAAGAAGATATAGAAAAATTATTATCATTAGGAAAAGATAATGTTTATGTATGGGAACCAAAAGAAGGAGAATTACATGAAAATGATGCTGCTATAAGATTAGCAAAGCTTGTAAAAGGTGAAGGTGTAGAAGAATCAAAGGAAATAAAAGAAGGTAAAATTGATTTCTATGCGGAGAGAACAGGATTATTAAAAATAGATAAGGAAAATTTACTTAAGCTTAACTCTTTAGGAGAAATAATAGTATCAACTATTCATAATAATACTCCAGTTAAAAAAGGTGATAAGTTAGCAGGTACAAGAGTAATTCCATTAATTATAGATGAGAAAAAAATTATAGAAGCAGAAAACTTAATTAAGACAAAACTTATTAAAGTTTTAGAAATAAAACCTAAAAACATTGTTTTAATCACTACAGGAAATGAAGTATATCATGGAAGAATAAAGGATGCTTTTTTACCTGTTATGGAAAGAAAGCTTAATGAATATGGAAGTAGTATTTTAAGACAGGTTATTCTTCCAGATGATAAAGAAAGAATAAAGGAAGAAATAAATAAGGCTATAAATGATGGCGCAGATATGGTTGTTTGTACTGGTGGAATGTCAGTAGATCCAGATGATGTTACTCCAACAGCTATAAAGGAATCAGGAGCAGAACTAGTTACTTATGGGGCTCCAGTTTTACCAGGAGCGATGTTCTTACTTGCTTATAATGGCAGAACGCCTATTTTAGGAGTTCCAAGCTGTGCTATGTATTCAAAGAGAACTGTTTTAGACTTAGTTCTTCCAAGAGTATTAGCTGATGAAAAATTAACATTAAATGATATTGTTGAATATGGACATGGAGGTCTTTGTTTAGATTGCCCAGTATGTACTTTTCCACATTGTTCATTTGGAAAGTAGAAAGGACGGATTATTATGAGTAATATACTAACTCACTTTGATGAAAGTGGAAATGCAAGAATGGTAGATGTATCTGCTAAAAATCAAACAGAAAGAGTAGCTATAGCAGTATCTAAAATAAAGGTAAATAAAGAAACATTAGAATTAATAATTGCAGGTAAAATAGGAAAAGGTGATGTTTTAGGTGTAGCTAGAGTTGCAGGAATTATGGCTAGTAAACAAACATCAAATTTAATTCCAATGTGTCATCCTCTTATGATATCTAGCTGTGATATAGAATTTGATATAGATAAGGAAGAAAGTGCTATAAACATTAAAGCTACAGTTAAGATAGTAGATAAAACTGGAGTTGAAATGGAGGCATTAACAGCAGCAACAGTTTCAGCTTTAACAATTTATGATATGTGTAAGGCATCAGATAAAAGAATGGTTATAGAAGGAACTCACTTACTTAAGAAAACAGGTGGAAAAAGTGGAGAGTTTAACTTCTAGAAGGTAGGAAAGAATGAAGGATAAGTTTGATAGAGAAGTAGATTATTTAAGATTATCAGTTACAGATAATTGTAATTTAAGATGTATTTATTGCATGGAAGAAAACCATACTGATTTTTTATCTTTTAATAATAAGCTTACAGATGATGAAATAATTAGAATTGTAGAAAATTCAGCTAAGCTTGGAATAAAGAAAGTAAGAATTACAGGTGGAGAGCCATTAGTAAGACCTGGTATTGTAGATTTAATTTCTAGAATAAACAAGATATTAGGAATTAACACTATTAATTTAACTACCAATGGTATTCTTTTAGAAGATAAGGTTGAAGAGTTAGCTAAAAATGGTTTAAAGGGTGTAAATATAAGTTTAGATTCTTTAAAGGAAGAAAGATTTAAAAAACTAACTAGAAATGGTGATTTAAATAAAGTATTAAGAGCTATAGATAAATGCCTAGAGTTCAATATTAAGGTTAAGCTTAATACAGTTATTGTAGAAGAAATTAATAAGGATGAAATTATAGATTTTATTAATTTAACTAAAAGAAAAAGTATTGATGTAAGATTTATAGAATTAATGCCTATAGGTGAAGGTAAAAGCTTTAAGCCTGTAACTAATGTAGAAATACAAGATATAATAAAAAGTAATTTTAAAGAAGTTGAAGAATTACAAAGAGTGGCTATGGATGGCCCAGCTAAGTACATAAGGTTTAATGATTCCTTAGGAAAAGTAGGATTTATCAGTGCAATAAGCAGTTGTTTTTGCAGTGAATGTAATAGAATAAGAGTTACACCAGATGGATTTTTAAAAAGATGTTTACATTGGAATTATGGTGTAAACCTTAGAGACTTAATTAGAAAAGGTATTACTGATGAAGAACTAAGAGAAGTTATAAAAGAAAATATTTATGATAAACCAGAAAAACATCTATTTGATGAAATAAACAAAGATGAAGAATTAAGATTTATGAATGAAATTGGAGGCTAATTAAATGAACAAGGTAATAGCAATATGCACAAGTAAAGCAAAAGGAACATCAAAGGAAATGGTAGAAGAGGTAAATGTACTATTTGACTTTGGTATAGAAGGAGATGCTCATGCAGGAAAATGGCATAGACAAATTAGCCTTTTAGCATTAGAAAAAATTGAAGATTTTAAGAGAAAAGGAGCAAATGTTGACTTTGGTGCTTTTGGAGAAAATCTAGTAATAGAAGGAATAGAATTAAATAAATTACCTGTTGGACAACAACTAGAAGTAGGAGAAACTTTATTAGAAGTAACTCAAATAGGAAAGAAATGCCATGATAAATGTGCAATATTTTATCAAGTAGGGCAATGTATAATGCCAACTAATGGTATATTTGCAAAGGTATTAAGAGGTGGGAAAATTAAAGTTGGTGACAACTGTAATCTTCTTAAATCAGGGATATTATTATAATAACTTATAAAAAACTCAAGGTAACTTGAGTTTTTTTATATTATAGATTAGTTTTAGCAGTATATGAAAAATACATATTATCCTTTTCAGACTTACTTTTAAGATGAAATGGTGAATAAATTAATTCTTTAACATATATATCTGGATATAGTTTAGATAATCTATCAATATATTTTATCCATTCTTTTGAAAGTAAACTATAGGTTAAATTAAGATCTTTCATAATGTGCTGTTTTTCTTTTTCATCTAGATTTGAATCTATATACCTAAACTCTAGTTCTTTTTTTAAATGAACTAATGAATTAAGAGTATCAGTAAATGATGTATCTTCATCTAAAATAGGATTATTAAGAAGATCCATAAAAACATTTATATTTGAATTAAGAATAGTATATAAAGTATCAAAATTAATATCAGATTCATTAATTGAGTAATTATAAGAGGATAAGGCAGAAGATAAGCATTGGAAGTAGTTATCTTCTAGACAGTTATTATCTAAAGTAATAACTGTGATTGATGATAAATTAGAATCAGAATTAGTGAAAAGCTTAAGTAAATCTGTTCCAATTTGTGAATAAAAATTTTCAACTAGCATTTCTAATTTTTTTTCCTTTTTAACCTTATCTCGTTGAATTAAAATCTTATTTATAATTTGAGTATTAATTACAGCTTGAAGTGGTGTAAAAGCAATTGAAAAAAGTACTGTGGATATAGTTGCATATATATTTTTAAAAAGCAGATAGTGTATTGTATATAAAGCTAGAGATAAAAAAATAAGAATTAATATTAAAGACAAATTATTTATTTTAATTTTAGAATTATATTTCATAATAAAACCTCATTATATTTGTAGTTGAAAACCTTATTTAGATTATAATAAATATCATTCTAATATATTATATTATGTTGAGGTTAAAAGGTTTCATCATTTAGGAAAAAATCTAGTATGTTAAAAATTAGTAATAAGAGTTTACTTAAAAAGGTATATGGAATATAATATAATTAATGTTAATATATGACTTGTAAGTCTAAAATAATAATTACCCTTTATTTATGAAGAATTTTTATGAGTCAAATTAGCAGTTTTATAAGTTTGCAAATAAAAGACTTATCTTATGTATAAGTCTTTTATTTGCATATTTAAAATTATGAAATTATGATATAATAATGTTATTGATTTAATAAAGGTAGGTTAAAATATGAGCTTAGAAACAAATGAAATAGTAGATTTTAATGAATTAAATGGAAAAGAAATTCTAGTAGATTTATATAATAAGGAATTAAATTCAAAGAAAACTGTATTAGAGTGTATTAAGGTAATAAAGGAAAATAAAGAGAGCTTAAACGAAGAAAAAATGCAAGAAGTTTATAATGTTATATATAGCAGTATTGAAGGAATGTCTAACTTGGTAAAGCCTAATACTATAATGTATTTAAAAAATCAATTAAAGGCTGATCTGGGAAAGCTTGTAAAAGAAAAGGATCCTAAGAAAATAAATCATTTTATAGAATTCTTTAAGGAAGCTTATCCAGCAGGGCAAAGAAGAAAAGGCTTTACTTGGGTTTTAATGGATATAAATAAAATTACAGAAGAACAAATATGGGAAACATTAACCTATATTAATGCTTGGCACTTAAAGGATAGATTTAATAGATTAGCTAGTGATCAAAAGAAAGACATAATAGAAATGGTAGAAGTATTAGTTAATAGAGGCAAGATAAAGTACATAAATAATTTAAAAAGCTTAGAAAAGTTACAAAGACGTTTAGGAATAGAAATTGTTCAAAGAGATAATAAGTTTAAGGTTAAAAAAATAGATAGATAAAGTACTTTATAAAGATATAATTTTATAAGGATATGATAAGATAAAAATGCTGAAGATTAGATTAAATAAATCCTTCAGCATTTTTATTATTAGTATTTAATTATTCAAGGAAAATAGAACTTCCAATTATTAAACATTTAGAATTATAGCTATGACCTATATCGCAAGTTTTAACAATAGGGAAGTTATATTCCTTAGTTATTTCTTTAACTAAATCTACAATAGAAGGAGAGTAATTTTCTCTTTCCATTTCTGTAAAGGTTCCAAGAAGAAGACCGTTAATTTCATTAAATATTCCTAGCTGCTTATATTGAGTTAAGTAAGTAGCCATTTTAGCCACATCACCACTCATGGATTCTAAAAATAGTATCTTATCTTTAAAAGAAGGCATATATTCAGTTCCAGCAAGCTTTAAAAGGCAACGAATATTACCACCAACTACAATACCATTAAATGAATAGCCCTTTATAAAGTCATAGTTAAACTTTAGTAATTCATTACTATTATTAAGGAAGGTGTTTTTAAATTCTTTAATTTGTTTATCTTTATAGCTTCCAATTAAATTTCTTAATTGATAGTGATATGTAGGAATATTGGTTTTAGTATATAATGCATTTAAGAGTACAGATAAATCACTATATCCAAAAAAAGGCTTTTTATTTTCTTTAATTACTTCAAAATCTAAATAGTCTAATACTCCATTAGATACATCACCACCTGATATATCAAAGATAGCTTTTATGTCTTTATTAGTAAAAAGTTTCATTAATTCTTTTCCACGTTTTTCAGCGCTACCACTAAAAATAGAAAATTCCTTATATATGGTATCAGCAAATATAGGAATTAATCCTAGAGAAATCAAAGTTTCTTTTAGATGATTTATTTGATTTTCATTTTTTTTATCTATTCCATTAGAACATGAAATTATCCCTATATAATCTCCCTTTTTTAAAAGAGGCATACTAATCTCTCCTTTTTAATAAATATTTTAATAATTATAACATAGATAAAATAGAATATAAATTAAGCTGATAATAAATGATATTAAGTATTATTTGACAAAGTTTATTTAGAATAGGTAAAATTCATATTATGGGTAAAAATGAAAAAGTAAGTGGAGATATAAATGAAAGACAAGATAAGTATTAAACGTAAAAAAATGAAAAATATGATTTTAAAGGTTAAACCTGATGGGACAATTCACTTATCTGTACCATATGGGTTAAAGGATGAAATTATTGATGACTTTATTAAAAGAAAAAGAGAGTGGATTGAGGATTCTTTAAAAAATGTATTAGATAAGAATAAGAGAACAACTAATATTAGTATGGATAATGGAGAAGTTCATTATTATCTTGGAAAACCTTATATATTAAAAGTTATTTCTGCTTTAAAGGAAGAGGTTAAAATTGAAGGGGAAGATCTAGTTCTTTATACACGGTATATAGATAATAAGGAAAAAAAGGCACTATTACTTAATTATTGGTATAAAAATCAAGCTAGAGAGATATTTAATAAATATATTTTAATGTACAGTAAAATACTAAATAAGAATGTCAATAAAGTTGCTATTAAATCTATGAAGACTAGATGGGGAAGCTGTAGTGTACAAAAAAGAAATATAAGCTTAAATTTAGAACTTATAAAAAAGCCTTTAGAATGTATAGAATATGTAGTATTACATGAAATAGCACACATAGAACATCCTAATCACAGTAAGGATTTCTGGAATTACGTAGGTGTATATATGCCAAATTATAAGGAAATAAAAAAGAAGCTATAAAAGAAGCTTTAGATATAAAAGTTTAAATCCCCTAAAATAATCAAACTTATTTTAGGGGATAAATTTATAAATTATTTAACTATTTTTGAGTTCTTAAATTTAAAGATATAGGATTAGATGTTTGACCATTTGAGTATTTACTAACTACTTTAAATCCATAAATACTATTAGATTTTAAGTTTTCTATATTATAGGAAGTAGTAGAAGCAGTTACTTCAGTTAATAATTTACCATCTTTATAAATTAGGTATCCAACTAAACCAGTAGTTTCTTTTGGAGCAGACCAAGTAATGTTAGCACTATTTGATTCAATTTCTGAAGCCATTAGGTTACTTGGTTTTTCTACTACAATTTCTTTATCAGATTTATATACATTTAATTCAGCAGCAGTAGCATATCCACCAGCACCAGATTTTGCAACTAATCTTACATATGAAGCTGTTACATCATCAAATGTTATGATTTTTTCAGAAGCATCATTAGCTAAGGTACCTGATTTAATAGTTGTAAAGTTTACTCCATCAGTACTTACTTGTAAGTCATATGAAGTAATATTTCCATTTGTTCCATTTTGTCTAGGTAAATATGAGAACTTATTTATAACATAATTATCACCTAAATCTAATGTAATACTTTGAGGAAGCTCATCTTTACCACCACTATATTTAGTATGCCAAATAGTTTCGCTATCACCATCTAAAACATACTCAGCAGGTCCTTCGGAAGTACTTGGCTCAGAGCTTGTAGCAGTAGCCTTCATTTTTCCTTGAGGAATTGCTAATGGATCTGGTTTATTTAGCTCACTTACCGAGAATTCTTCAAATATTCTATTTCCTATAGTCTTAACATCTAAATCAGAAGCTTTAGTAGTAAATTCATTATTTGATCTTACCCAATCCCATTCCCACTCAAACCAATTAATGCCTTGAGGAGTAGTACCAGTTTCTATAGCAGTTTTTAATGTATCTATCCACATTTCCCATCTCTTTAAATAGAAATCTCCAGTTAATCCAGACCATTGTCTATTTGAATAGTCATGAAGCCCACCTTCAGATTGTTTAACTGCTCCCCATGTAGTTAATAAGGCTCTTGCATTTATTTCAAACATATCGGTTGAGAAGTCATCAAAGGCAATTTCTTTTGCATCTTCAATCCAAGTTCCTAATAAGAAGTTTTCATTAGTACTTAAAAGCTCCTCTTGCAATTTAATTAATTCTAAGAATTTATCAGCATATTCTATAAAACCTTCCTTGTCTCCAGTATTATACAATGAAGTGAATTTCTTATAATATTCTTGTGATGAATTAGCTAATACTTGTCTTAAACAATCTGTTAAGTCATAAAGGTAACCAGGACTATCCTTTAAAGTATCATAATCCTCAAGAAGTAATTTAACAGCTTCTTCTAGCTTCATCTTATTATAAGATATCTTAGCTGATCCCCAAGTAGATGCAGAATTTACATTAAACTTAGGTCTTGCATTTATAATAGATTCACCAGCTCCCTCATGGTAGTCAGTTCTTCTCTTATAAGCAGTTTCATTTAGTATTAGCCATGCTTCATAAGCATTATCAGTAACTTTACCATACCTTCTTTCTACATAATTTCTAAGCCAAGTGTCTATATCCACCTCTTCTTCAGTCCATGCCATTTCAAACATTAAATCAAATATTACAGGGTTAGTTCCAGTTGCTTCAGGGGTGATACCAATACCCTTCATTTTTGATTGTTTACCAGTAGAAGTAGCCTTATAAGCTTTTGGAATTTCAGTAGCTAAAGTTTCAAGCTGTCCATGAAGCCCCATTCTACCACCAAAGTTATTTAACATATTCCATACCCAAGGAGTTCCATCAAATTCAGGGGTTTTCCATTGATATCCCCAAATATTAGATCTTCCAGGCCATCTTGGATCTAATTCTGAATAAAGATCTAAGACTAATAAATGATCTCTATCAGCAGTTCCAACACCATCTAAAGCATTTTGAGTTGGATTTTCTTGCCACGATTGCACAACCCAAATAGCATCATTATCATATTCAAGCATTGAATCTAATGTTTCTCGATAAACTGTTCCCTTAGACATTCCACCTGTAATTCCACCTTCATGGAATGGATCAGTAGCATAGTAATTTGTAGCATCCTTACCAAATACCTCTTCTTGTGATTCATAGAATAGCCTTGAGAATTCTTCGTATTCAGCACTTGTTGTTTTAAGCATTGAAGGTCTTTGGAAGGCATTCCAAGTTCCTTGAGCTATAATTTCTACATCAGGTCTCTTATCTTTTATATTTGTAGGAACCATTCCTGAATAACCTTGAAGAACAGGTTCCATCCCTAAAGTTTTCATTTTTCTTTGCATAGTTCTAGCTAAATCTGTTCTAGCTTCAAACCATTGATCAGGAAGAGGTCCTCCAAAGGTGCTCATATTAGCCATGTGTTGCCAAGCCATATAACCAGGTCCAACTAACCAATTTTTAATTTCAGTTATATCATATCCTAATTTACCTAGGAATCTTCTCCAAACTTCATCTTGAGCAGTTAAGTCAAGGACTAAATTAACCCCACTTAATGCAAGCCAATCTAATTCAGTTTGCCATTCATCATCATTCCAAAATGCCATTGAATATGAAAGTGTACAGTAATTATATGCATATCTAGTTTCATAAGGAGTATCTTTTCTTATTAAGCCATCAACAGCTGGAGCAGTTTCTGGCATAGTAACAGGAGCACCATTTTGTGCTATATTTACTTTGCAGTAATATTTTAAATAGTAATTTAAACCTGTAGCAATAGATACACCATTATTACCCTTTATTTTAATTTTTCCATTTTCCCCATTTGTGATTTCATAATAATCTAATCCATCTAAGCTTTGGGCTACTTCAAAGTCAAACCATGAAATATATTCTGCGCCTAATCTTCTTTCTACAATACCATTAACTTCATTAATAGTATCTTCTGTAGTTACTGGTGCAGCGTATTCTGTATCTTCAAAGCTTTGAATATTTATTTCAGGAGCAGGGGAACCTGTTTGTCCACTTTCTTCACCATAAACTCTTACTTCAGAAATATGAGCAGCTTCATTTGCAGAACCATATTCTAAAAGAACTCTAATAAATCTAGCCTCCACTTCTTTATTAAGATCAAATGTATCTCCCTCCCAAGTTGAAGGAGAGTGAGATGTTTTTTCAGCTATTTTATCAAAGTTAACACCATCTACGCTTCCATAAACACTATATTCATAATATCTATTTCCAGCTTCATAATTAACTATATTAATAGTATCAAGGGAATAAACATTTTCTAAGTCAATTTCTAAGTATGAAGGATATTGGCCTCCATCCCAGTATGTGTTAAGCTTTCCATCTACAGCATCACTTAATTTATGTGTTTTATTATCATCACGACCATATACTATTTTTCCTTGAGCTATATTATTTCCATCTACAGGAGGTGGAGCTACTTCTATATTAGAAAAGACTTTAATTTCAGCTACAGCAGGCCAAATAGTAGAATTGTTTTTAACATCAATAAGGTCAAGCTTTACATATTTGGCTAAACCAGTATAGTTTATAACTTGATTTTTTATAGCTTCATCACCACGATATTCGTGAACCTTAGTCCATGTAGTACCATCTTCTGATACAGAAACGTCAAATTGGAAAGCAGTTGCTTTTTCAAATACTATTTCAATATCTTCCACTTCATAGGTCTTATCTAGTTCTACATTAACCCATGATGGAAAAACTCTTCCTTGAGCTGCCCAAAGAGACGAAGTGTTATCATCTATTGCCATAGAAGGATTTCTACCAACTTCAGTTGAATTTGCAGTAGCAGATCCTCTTGGAGCAATATTTACCTTTTCGGTTTGGGTATCGTTTACAGAATGAGGAGAATTATTTTTGCTAATAGAAATAGCAGAAGTTGTATTTCCAAGTAAAGAAAAACTCATGCCCATAGCCATACTCATTGAAAGTAGACATTTTAATTTTTTGCTTATCATTAATTTTCCCTCCTAATATTTTATACACTTAATTATTACATAAAAATGGATAATATGTAAATATATTCAAATATTATTTTTAATATTTGAAAAATGAAATTAATTTAAAAATGCAAAAGAATTTTAATAATGTATTTTATTTTTATGTTAAAATATAAAAAAACGAAAGAGGGTAATTAAGATGTCGAAAGTAAAAACTAATGCTATGAGGATATTAGATAAGGAAAAAATTGAATACAATGTTTTAGGTTATGATAATAAAGACGGTAAAATAGATGGAGTAGCTGTAGCACATAAAATAGGAAAAACAAATGATGAGGTTTATAAGACTTTAGTTACACTAGGGCATAGCAAAAATATATACGTCTTTGTAATCCCAGTACATAAAGAAATAGATTTTAAAAAAGCTGCAAAAGTTGCAGGAGAAAAAAGTATTGAAATGATTGATGTAAAAGATTTATTAAAAGTAACAGGTTATATTAGAGGTGGATGTTCACCAATAGGAATGAAGAAAAAATATAAAACATTTATTAATATATCAGCAAAAGAGCTTAAAAATATAGTTTTTAGTGGTGGGAAAATAGGAATTCAAATAGAAATGATGGTAAAAGATTTCATAGATATTATTGCAGGAGAATTTGCTGAAGTAGAAAAATAAATAATATTGAAATATAAGCTTTAAAAATATTTGTAGAAACCTATACAATAATGTATAATCATAAAGAATATGTTAAGAGATATAAAATAAATATTATTAAATAAGGAGACTAATGATGAATATTATTATTGTTGGTGGAGGTAAAGTAGGGTACACCTTAGCCAAATATCTTTCTTTAGAACATGACAATGTAACTATAATAGATAAAAATGAAGATGCGCTTGAACGTATAAATAATAATTTAGATGTTATGTGTATTAAAGGAACTTGCACAAACCTAAAGGTTTTATATGAAGCAGGAATAGAGGAGACAGATATTTTAATTTCTGTAACTGATAGTGATGAGCTTAATATGCTTTGTTCTTTAGCAGCAAAAAAGCTTGGTGTTAAACATACTGTAGCAAGAGTAAGAACACCAGATTATGATGAGGATATTTCACTTTTAACAGAAGCAATAGGAATAGACCTTGTAATTAATCCAGAGAAGGCAGTAGCTACAGAAATTGCTAAAAGAATAAAGTTCCCATCTGTATGTAGTATAGACAGCTTTTCACATGGTCAAGTTAATTTAGTTGGTTTTAAAGTAACTGAAAAAATCGGACTAGCAGGAAAGAAAATAAGTGATATAGATTTTGTAAAAGGAAATGTAATCTTCTGTGGGATAGAAAGAGATGATGAGGTTATAATTCCTAATGGAGATTATGTATTCCATGAAGATGATAGAATATATGTAATTGGTGAACATAGAGAAATACAAACACTTTTCAAAAAATTAGGAAAGTATAAAACTAGAGTTAAAAATTCTATGATTATTGGTGGGGGAAAGATTTCTTACTATTTAGCTAAGGCTATGGAGGAAATTGGAGTTAACTGTAAAATAGTTGAAAAAGAAATTGAAAAATGTGAAGAGCTTACAGAATTACTTCCTGATTCTATAATAATTAATGGAGACGGAATGGATCAAGATCTTTTACATTCTGAAAGAGTAACAGCAATGGATAGCTTTATTACTTTAATGGGAAGAGATGAAGATAATTTAATTGCTTCAATCTTTGCAGCAAACAATAATGTAGATAATATAATAACTAAAATTACTAGAGATAATTATAACGAAATTGCAACATCTGTTGGAATAAACTCAATAGTAAATACTAAGCTTATAACATCATATAAAATAATAAAGTATGTTAGAACATTAAAAAATAAAAGAGGATCTTCTATAAGACATATACGTAGAATTTGCAACGAAAAGGCAGAGGCTATAGAGTTCCTAATAGGTGATAAGACTTTAAATAAAAACATTAAGCTTAAAGAGTTAAATTTAATAGATGATTTATTAGTTTCAACAATACTTAGAAATAATAAAATAATAATACCAACAGGGGATGATTGTCTTAAAAATGATGATAGGGTTATTATTGTTACTAAAAATACTAACCTTTTAGACATTAATGACATATTCCTTGGAGGTGAAAGCTAATATGAATTATAAAGTAGTTTTAAAGGTATTAGGTAATGTTTTAAAATACGAAGTATTACTTTTAATAATTCCATTATTAGTGGCACTTTATTATGGTGATGGAGATGCATTAGGATTTATACTAACTATTGTATTAATGGCACCTGTAGCATTTTTCTTATGTAGGATAAAAACAAAGAAAAATGCAATATATGCAAAGGAAGGTTTTATAACTGTTGGGGTAGCATGGATTCTAATATCAGCAGTAGGAGCCTTACCATTTGTATTTAGTGGAGCTATTCCATCATTTATTGATGCATTTTTTGAAACAGCTTCAGGATTTACAACAACTGGTGCATCAATTTTAACAGAAATTCAATCTCTTCCAAAGGGAATACTATTTTGGAGAAGTTTTACCCATTGGATAGGAGGTATGGGATTCTTAATATTCATTTTAGCTCTTATTCCTTCATTAGGTTCTAATACAATCCATTTATTAAAGGCAGAAAGTCCAGGACCTAATCCAGGAAAGATAGTTCCAAAGATAAAGGAAACAGCTAAGATATTATATATTATTTATTTCATATTAACATTAATAGAAACTGTTTTATTAATGATGGCGGGATTATCACTTTATGATTCATTAATACATTCACTAGGTACAGCTGGTACAGGTGGATTCTCTAATATGAATTCTAGTGTAGCTGCCTTTGCTAATCCAACTGTTGAGTGGATTATTACAATATTTATGCTTTTATTTGGTGTTAACTTTGCATTATATTATCAAATGGTTAAAGGAAATGTTAAAAGCATATTTAAAAGTGAAGAATTAAAGTTTTATCTTTTAACTGTAGCAGTAGCGATAATATTTATTACTATAAATATTATGCCTTTAAATAGAGGAAATTTTAGTGAGTCATTTAGACAATCATCATTCCAAGTAGCATCTATTGTAACTACAACTGGATATGCAACTACAGATTTTAATCTGTGGCCAACATTCAGTAAAATTATATTAACTATTTTAATGTTTATGGGTGCCATGGCTGGTTCTACAGGTGGTGGAATTAAAACTGTAAGAATAGTTATTATATTAAAGGTAATAAGAAGAGAAATAAATAAGATATTACATCCAAAGAGAGTTAAAAGTGTAAAAATAGATGGTAAGGTTGTAGGAGAAGAAATAATATCAGGAGTATTTTTATTTATTGGAGCATATGTTGTTATTTCATTAATTGCAATGCTTATAGTATCTCTTGATGGGTTTGACCTAGTTACTACATCAACATCTGTTATAGCAACAATAAGTAATATAGGACCAGGATTTGAAGCAGTAGGAGCAACAGGTAACTTTGCAGCCTTTTCTCCTTTAAGTAAGATAGTATTATCATTCTGTATGCTAGCAGGAAGATTAGAAATATATCCTATGTTAATATTATTTAGTGCATCACTTTGGAAAAAAAACTATTAAGATACATAAGTCCAAGCAAATATTGCTTGGACATTTTTTATACTTATATTTAAAGTGATAATATAAAATGGTGTTTTTTAATTATTTATTTCTAAAAAAATAAAAAGATATTAATAAATATTGTCATAAAGGTTAAGTAACGTTAATACCTTTAAGGATATAACCTTAATATTTAATTACAAAATGTTATAAAGATTAATTTAGAAATTTTGTAATTATATTAAGGCGGTGAATCTTTATAAGGGGGGATTTTTGTGATAATAAAAAGTCTTGAAAAAATTGCTTATGAGTTAAAGTTAAGGGATGAAAATAAGGTAAAAGCTTTTCTTAATAATGCGAACTTAAGGCATAAAGAAATAATAAATGAATTTCCGCCTATGGAGATGTTAGGATGTAGACATACTTATTATAATTTAACTACAAGAAACTTTAGCTTTAGCAATAAATTGAAGTATGAAATAAATATTCATTATGGTTATAGGAAAAATATATTAAATGGTGATTTTAATATTTATAATGATGAAATAATAGATAATTTAATTGATATAAGAAATGAATTATTAATAGTTTCCTTAGATACATTAGAAGGAGAGAGTTTATCACTTAAAGTAAAGGCTAAGATAATACAGACTTTAATTAAAGAAATAAAAAAAGAAGATTTAGTTAAGTATATTGTAGTTAAAAGTAAAAAGACGTATGAAAGAGAGTTTTATAAATCTCTTGGATTTAATGAAATGATTATCAATGATTATTACCTATTGAAAAATAGTTCATGTAGTATTAATTATGAAATGATTTTAAAATTGTAAGGTTAATTATATCTTTTACTATATTTGGAATTGACACTTTTTCATTAGATATATATGATATTTATATAAGTAAAAATGTTGTATTATATGCAATTGTGGAGGAAGGTGAAAAAAGATGGAGTTTTCAAAGGTACAAAAAAGGTTTATAAATCAAAAATCTGTTGGTTATCAGATAGTAAAGGGAAAAAAGGGAACAGGTAAAAGTACTTCAGCAATTTATAGGGCAATTAATTTAGAAAATAATTATTGTATTTATGAGGAAGATAAAATATTAATAGTTACATCTAATTACTCGAAAACTAGAAATGCTTTAGAGCTATATGATGAAGAATCAAATAGAGATTACTTTTATTCCTTATTTTCATTAGATAAAAATAGAGTTAATATATCAACATTAGAAAAGCTAATAAGCACTTATTCAGCAGCTTATAAAAGAGAAAAGAAAATTAGTTTATCTAATATAGATGAAAAAAATCAATATATTATTTTTGAGAAATTAAATGATAAGATTGAAGAATTTAGTAAAAAGTCTAAGTTAATAAAAAATTCTACTAAAGACTTTTTATTAGATGAAGTATTATGGATTAAAAGTTCAGCATTTACTTTAGAAGAATATATGGAAGTTGAAAGAAAAGGAAGAACGGGAAGAGTTCTTAAAAATTCAACTACTAGAGAATTTCTTTTTAAGCTTATGGAACTTTATAATGAAGAATTAAAGGTTAATGGTTATATGGATAAATATGATCATATTACTTTTGCAGGATTTTATATAAAGAATAATAATATTAACTATACACATATAATAATTGATGATTGTGAAAAGTTAACAAAGGGAGAAATAGGCTTTTTAAAGGATATTTATAGTGGAAAGTCTCATTCTTCTTTAATATTTATCGTTAATAGTGAATTACATAGTGAAAAATACTCATGGTTAGTTAAAGGAAGAAAGTTAAAAACCTTAGGTGCGGATTTTAAAGGAAGAACCTTTAGCTATAAAACTTCCTTTGAAGCAACTAATAAAAAATCTATTATTAATACTATTAGTAATTATAAATATATAAATATTAAAAATAAAAATATATTCGACTTTAATATAGATACGGCATCTACAGAAAAGGAAATTTTCTTAAATGAAGGAATATCATTTAAAGAAAAAGAGCTTATTGATGTTCCTGTATTTAATGATATAGCAGCAGGTAATCCTATAGAAATAAATGAAAACATAGAAGGAGTATTTAACATTCCTAAGATGTGGCTAGAAAAAGGAAAAGAAAGCTTTATATTAAAGGTAAAAGGTGATAGTATGGTTGATAAAAATATCTGCAATGGAGATTTAGTAGTTATTAAAAAGCAAAATACTGCTAACCATAATGATATTGTAGCAGCCAACTTAGATGGAGAGGCTACATTAAAGACCTTAAATATGAATAGTGAAGTGCCAATGCTTATGCCTGCAAATGAACTATATACACCTATTCCTTTAATTAATAAGGAAGTTAGTATATTAGGAGTTGCTATAGGAGTAATAAAAAATCAATAATAAAAATGCTCGTCTTTTGACGAGCATTTATGTTTTTAAATCAAATTTAGTTGAGCATTTTTTACAGCTAACAACTATTTTACCCTTACCTCTTGGAAGCCTAAGTTTTTGTCCACAAGAAGGGCATTTAGTTATCTTAAAATTCTTCTTTTCATTAAACCAATAGCTTATCTTTTGGAAAATAAATGATAAGTTATTTAAATCAAATACAGGAAGATTATAAGGAATAGATTTATTAAATCTTTTAAAAACAGAGTTAATTAAAGAAATAAATTTAATTAATTCTTGTTTTCTTTTATATTCCTTTTTTGAAAAGGCTCTATAAATCCCTAAAATAAGAAGGACATAACCTAAAATAAAGGTACCCTTCCACATATTAAATAATGAGCCTAAAAAAAATAGAAATAAAGAAAGAAGATCTATACCATAAGTTCCTTGTAGAAATTTCATTTAATCACCTCATTTTAAAAAGTATGTCCATTATAATACAAATTTATTTTTAGAGCAATAAAACAAATAGTAATAAATTTATATCTAAAGTAATATACCCTTATTAAGGGGAGGGGATTTAGTGAAAATTATAGATAGTATTTGCAGTTATAATTTTAGTGTAAGAAAGATAATTGCATTAAGTGTTACAGGAGTATTTTGCTACTTAAGCATTAGAGGAATTGTAAAAAGTAATGAATTTATTCCTATCTTTAGTATGATAATTGGTTATTACTTTGGTAAATCAACAGCTTTAGACGCTCCGCCAAATGCATTGAAAAAGCAAAATACACAAGATTCTAAAAATAATAATGTAGAAAATACAGTAGAAGAAAATCAATAATTATTAAATAAAAACAAGTGTTAATTATATTAATGGGTTTTAAGGTGAAAAAATTGGAACATTAAAATCAAAAAGTTAAAGGTCGGATATGCTTAATAGTATATCCGACCTTTAATAATTATTGTTTTTGTAATGTTTTATTTAAGAATGATATATAATCAGCTATTGCAACTTTGATTATTCAGGTGCTTTTTATAATATGCTTATGAGTTGGATTGAAGATGGTGCAAAAGAATTACCTGAAGATATGGCTGATGAATTTTTAAGAATATTAGGCGGAAATAAATAATACTAAGATGTTATTTTGGAAAAGATAAAATATATGACTAAAGATAAGTTAAATAAAAGATACATAGGAGGAATAATATAATGAAAAAGTTTTTAGTAGCATTATTAACAGTTATAGCAATTACAAGTATTTTTGTAGGATGTTCATCACCTAAGAATGATGCTGAAAATAAAGTTAAACAAGAAGAACAATCTGAAAAAGATAAATATAATAGTGAAGAAAACATTTATAGTGGATTATTAAATAGCGG
>NZ_JBOFYU010000264.1:0-3523 GCF_051654825.1 Clostridium sp. | reverse complement strand
CTTACAAGGCAACATAAGTTTATAAAATAAATATGTAGGGGGTTAAGTCCTCCTACTATAGGTGGTGATTAGATGAACGAAGTAAATGAATACGAAAAGTATTTTATAGATGTGAATGGGATACTTTATCTTACCTATAACATATCTAAAGATTGTGTAATTAACTGTGATGAAATTGAGTGGTGCGGAAGAGATTCTAGATGCGAAACGTGCGTATTTGATAATGAAAATAAAGAATTTGAATCTAAGAAAATATCAGGCTTTAAGCATATAAAATTAGATAATATAAAGTTTTAATAAATATAAATATACGGTTACTAAAGACGAAATGGGGGAGAAATATGACAAAAGATAGAAAATATATAGAAAACTTATTTAGAAATTATAAAAGAAATAAAGCTAGATTGAAGGTGTTAGAGCTAGGATTGCTTGATGATGATGACTACACGCTAGGATCTATTGACTACTCAAGCGACAATGTGCAAACCTCTAACATAGCAACATTAGATAATAGAATAATAGCTAGAGAAAACGAAACCAAAAGGCTTAAAAAGGATTTAGCTATTACAGAAATACTATTAGATAGCTTAGATAGTAGAAAAGATAATCAGTACAAGAACGTAGTTAATAATTACTGGATAGAAGGAATGACTTATACAGAAGTTATGCCATTAGTGAATATATATGCAGCAGATAACTATTTTAAACTGTGCCACAGAGTAGCAGACAGTCTGCTAGAATTATTAAAGGAAGCTTAGAAATAAGTTTCTTTTTTTATTTAAATAAGCGTTGACTACGGAGGACTATTGTAGTATATTTATATTAAGATAAATAAAAAATAAAAGGGAGGAAGCAAATATGAAAAATGTAATGAAAGAAGCACACGAAATGACAAAGAGAATAATAAAAAAAGGTGATAACTATAAAGCTACTTTCAGATTATGTTTAATATTTGTACACTCTCAAATCAAAAAGGTGGTAAATAAGATGGTAGAATTAAAAGGAACTGAAAAACAAGTTAAATATGCTAGTGATATAAGAAACGTAGTTGCAAGTTTATTTGAAGAAGCTAAAAATATTAACATTGCAGAAATAAATGAAAAATGGGATACTTACAAGGATTCTAAAAAAGAAAAGTTTGGAAGCAAAGAGAATTTAATAAATTCAAGAATTGAGAAAATAGAAGCAGTTGAAAGTGTAATAATGGAGAATGAAGATGCTAAATTCATAATAGAAACTTTTAAAAATGTATTAGGAAAGCCAAGAAGTTTGCAAGCTAGAGAAATCAAGGAAATAGCAAATGCTAACAATTACGGAACTATGGTATCAAATTCAATGCAGAAAATAGAAAATGCATATAGAGGTAAATAGTATTTTATTAAAATATTTAAAATTGTTGAACATAGTGGACACTTATTGCATATTATAATATATAAAGAAAATTAAATAGGGGGCAACAATATGAATGAGAAGCAAATAAAGGAAGCTATAAAGGTTAAGGAAGCAGAGTTAAAGGCTTTAAAAGACCAGTTAAAGGCGTTAGAAAGCACAGATAAGGCTCATACTATTACCTATACTGAATTATCTAGAATGGATAGCAAATCAATGGAAATGGAATTGAATAAGTTAGATGTAAAAGCAATAAAGAAAGTTGCTAGAGAAGGTGGAGTAACATTAATAAGAAGTTCAAAGGGTAAATGTATAGAAGATTTTATAGAGATAGTAGAAGCAAGAAACAATAAAGGAAGTGTGTTTAGATAGGCTACCATATGGGTAGTCTTTTTTATTTTTTAAAAGTTGAATAAAACTGTTGACTATAGTAAACAATATATCTATAATTAAAGTATAAATAACAAATAAAAACTTTGGAGGTAGCAAAATGGGAAATAAGTTTGCAGAATTAATATGAAAATAATTAAAAAATACAAAGTAATTGTAAATGAAGATGTAGGTGAATTTCAACGTGAGTTTAATAAATATCTTCAAAAATATCAAGATGCTGGATATGAATTAGATATAAAATATACAATTGCGATATCTAAAAATGGTGGTTTGATTCGTAGTGTGATGATATTATGCTATTAAATCAATGTATAATGAGATAAACATGCAAAAGTTCATAGTGAAATCTTGCTAGGATTATGATTGATAAATTGTATAGAATTATAAACATATTAAGAAAATTAAAGAAGGTTGAAGTAGTTTATGAGAGATGAAAATATAATGGTGCACGAAGGTATATCTAAAAGTGCAAAGGAGTGCAGTGGATGTGGTTGTGGTATTAATGAATTTGAAAAATTTTATATGTTTAGACTATCACATCGAAAATTAAAAATAGAGCAATTTATATTGTGTTGTAAATGCAAAAATGAGTTGAAGATAATGCTTTGTGAGTAAAATAAATAAAGAAATTAGGAGAATTGATATGAAAGAGCTTTTTAATACAGTTGGAGCATATGGCTCTAGAGTTATAATAGGATTTTGCGAATTAACAAAAGAATACATATTAACAATAACTGATGTAGAAGGAGATGAAGTTGGAGAGATATTATCTGTTGGAGATATTTTAAACCTAGAAAGGATTAGAGATAATGAATAGCGATTACATAAATAAAATATACAACAATGATTGTTTGGATGGGATGGCATCAATCAATGACGACTCCATAGACTGTATCATATGTGATTTGCCGTATGGAACAACTTGGGCTAAGTGGGATAAAATAATAGATTTCAATGAGTTATGGAAACAATACAACAGAATAATAAAACAAAATGGGGCAATAGTATTATTCTCAAGCCAACCATTTACTACAAAGTTAATAGAAAGCAACATCAAAAACTACAAATACACATGGTATTGGGTAAAGAACATTAAAGGAAATTATCTAAATGCAAAGAGACAACCATTAAGACAAGTGGAAGAAATAAACGTGTTCAATAAACATAATTACTATCCGCAAGGATTAGAGCAATGTAATAAGATATCTACAAGGGGAAGCGTTGCTAAAACAACAATGAATAATTATTCAAATGAATGGTATCAAGAAAATACTGGATATCCTAGCAATGTACTGTATTATGACCTGGACAAAGATAAATATCATCCAACGCAAAAGCCAGTAGAATTATTGGAATACCTAATTAAAACATATACAAATGAAGGAGATTTGGTGCTGGATAATTGCATTGGGAGTGGCTCTACTGCAGTAGCTTGTGTTAATACTAATAGAAACTACATAGGGTTTGAATTGGATGAAAAGTATTTTAATATTTCAAAAGAAAGATTAAAAAATCTAGCTTAACTCATATAGAGAAAGAGAATTATCAGATGTTCCTATACTACAGATAATAATTAAGGGCTATCTAAGAAATTAGGTAGTCTTTTTTATGCCTATACTAATTAAAATATGATTACTTTTATGTAAACATTGGTGTATACACATATGTAAACGTGGGTTGTTGCAACGGTTTGAAGGTGTTATTATAGTATCATAGAAAAAATCTAAGGAGTCAAATTATG
>NZ_JBOFYU010000263.1:0-14283 GCF_051654825.1 Clostridium sp. | reverse complement strand
AATAAAACAACTCCAATAACAAAGTCAATTAAAAGTTTAATTATTATATTATTTAATGTAAATATATTATTAACAAAGTAAATTCCAACTACCATTATAGTTGAAGCTATTGCAATTTTTAAAAGCTTAATTAACATAGACTTTACATCAAAGTCTCCAATTAAATTCCTAGTAGTATTAAATAATAATACTGAGGTTACTATAGCCGATATTGAAGTTGAAATAGCTATCCCCATTATTCCTATTTTCTTTGATAAGAATATACTAAGGGCAATGTTTACAAAAACACCTATTACTCCATTTATTGTAGTAAGTTTAGTTTTTTGCATTGAAAATAATGATGAATTTAATATATCTCTAACTCCTGCAAAAGGAAGTTGCACTGCATATCCTATAAATGCTAATGTTGTTATTGTAACAGCAGTTTCATCAAACTTTCCTCTTTCATAAATAAATGTAACTACATCTCTTCCTAATAATATAAATGCCATCATTATAGGAATTAAAAAAACTGATATAGTAACAATTGATTTTGAAAGATACTCCAAAAATCCTTTTTTATCTCCAGAATTTAATCTATTTGCCATAAGTGGATACATAACTGATACTATAGAGGTTGTTATTGCTGTATTTGCAAAAATAATAAGTTTTTGTGCAAAATCTAAAGCACTTATAGCTCCATCTCCTAAGCCTGATGCTAAATTTTTATCTACAATCATATTTAATGAGTTTGCTCCTGCTCCAATTATAACTGGTATTATTAATATAACTAATCTTTTTAATCTTTCATCTTTTAAGTTAATACTAGGCCTGAAAACATATCCTTGCTTATATAAAGATGGTATTTGAACCACAACTCTAAATATATTACCTATTACATTTGCAATAGTTAATCCTAAAATAGAAACATCCTTAAATAATATTAAATAAATTATTATAGGAAGATTAAAGAATAAACCAAGTATAGATGGAATTACAAAATCCTCACAAACTTGAAGTATTGAAGCAAAACAAGCATTAATACATAAAAATATTATATTAAATAAGCTTATTCTAGTTAAAAAAACTGTTTCAGCCATTTTTTCTGGTGGAAAGTTAGTAACAAATACTTTTACAACTTCTTCTGTATATATAAGTCCTAAAGAAAGAGCTATTACTGATATAACCCCTAAAATTGTAACTACATTATTAGAAAACTTAAACATTTCCTCTTTTCCTTTTTTATGCTTAACTTCACTAAGCATAGGAATAAATGTAGTTGATATTGCAAGTCCTATAATCATAAATACTGATTCAGGTATAGATACAGCAGCACTATAAACATCATAGGTTTTTCCTGCTCCAAAATGATAACCTGCTAAAATATCTCTAAAAAAACCAAGAAATCGACTTAGTATAGTCATTGCCATTACAATAAAAGTAGCTTTTAATACCTTCTTATTACTCATTACTTCACCCTTTTCTCTTTATAAACTAATAATAAAAATTTAGGTATACTTCCAAGTCTCTTTATTCTCCATGGTTCCTTTGCTACTCTATAAAACCACTCAAGCCCTATATTTATCATCCACTTAGGAGCTCTATTTACCTTTTCTCCAATTACATCAAAGCTACCACCAACACCCATAAATATTTTAACAGGTAGTTTATCCATATATCTTGTTATAAATGTTTCTTGTCTTGGGCATCCCATTGCAACAAATACTACATAAGGTTTCTTTTCTGTAATTTCTTCTATAATTTCCTTTGGATTATCCATATCAAAAAAACCATTTTTATATCCTACAATATCTAAACGAGGATATTGTACTATCAAATTAGCTATACAAGCATTTAAGCTTTCTTCTGATGCTCCTAATAAGTACACACCTTTATTTTCAACTTCACATTTCTTTAAAATTTCTCTCATCAATTCAATTCCAGCTATTTTTTCTTCAACAGGAGTATTTAACATTTTTCCTGCTATTTGTGTTCCTACACCATCAGGAATAATTAATGACTTTTGAGATTTAAAATTTTGAAGTAATTCCTTATTATTTAATCCCGTAAATAATACTTCAGGATTCCCAGAAACTATATGTACCTTATCTAATTTATCTACATATTCTAAACAATCTTGCAAATTATTCTTATAAACTTTATATCCTAATATATCAATGAATTCATTTGATTTCATAAGTACCTCTCTTTATGCTTTCATTATGTTTTAAAAATTATATAAACATAATACCATACTTTCCCTATATATAGAACAAAGTTCTTTCTTTATAGATAATTTAAAACCCCAGATTATAAAATAATCCAGGGTGTAATTTGTTTAAAATCCTTATTACTTGTTAAGCATAGCATCTATTTCCTTAACTATTTCATCATCAGGATTTATTTTTTTTGCAATATCTAAATGCAGCTTAGCTTCTTCAATATTATTTAAGTTTATATAACACATAATAATATTTGTGCAAATTTCAACTTCTCTAGTTGCTTCAAATGCCTTTTTAAAGTATTTTATAGCAGTTTCAAAATCTTGAATACATGCGTAGTTAATTCCAAGTTCTACTACTACTTCTAATATTCCGCTTTCTTTTTCTAAGCTTTCTCTTAAATAGTAAATTGCTTGATCATAATTTTCAAGCTTTCTATAACCTACAGCTAAATAATAATAAATTAAAGGGTTTTCTTCAAATTTTTCTACTAAATTTAATAAAGTTCCAATAGCCTTAGTTGGATTATCATTTAAGTCTTCTATTGCTGATTCATAATCAGATATATTATTAATATCTTCTATAATAATTTTTATATCTTCTCTAACTTCTCCACCTAATTTAACATATTCCATTATTGCGACCTTTGCTTTTGCAAAATCTCCTCCATCCTTTAAAGTTAATGCCTTATAAAGGTATGCCTCTGGTATTTTAAGCCCTCTATCTTCACAATACTTAATATCATCTAAAATTATATCTTTAAATGATGAATCCTTTTCTCTAATAGCTTCTCCAACCATTAATAGCTTCTTCATTACATCTAAATCTTTTGAATATCTATATAAGCCTTTAAGTAATAAATAAGCTTCTATTAATTCATCCTTTTCAATTCTTTTTGATATAATACTTTTAATACAGCTTTCTGAATCTTTAATATATGTTAAAAGTGTTTCGTAATCATCGTTAAATCTTAAGTCTTTATCTGCTCCTAACGCTAAAAACATTCCTTCTACAAAATAATAAATTGGTAAGTTCTTTATTTTTATTTCATTATTTACATTAGATGTAATATGTTTAGAAGATACAGGTATATATAATTCTTTATTTTTTAACTCTACATATTCTGGCATAGAAATACTTTTCTTAAAGCCTTCTTTATTTATTTCTAAAAATAACATTTCTCCAAGTTTTTCTTTAAACGTTGAATTGTAATCCAAAACAAATCCTCCTTAAGTGAATACTAATTAATATATATTACATTATTATCTAATATCTTTCAAGAACTTATAATAATAAAGAGGATATAGTTTTAAAGCTATACCCTCTTTTAAAATAAATTTTATTTACTTTCTGTCTTTTCTTCTGCTTCTACTACTGCTTCCATATCATCTGATACTTTCTTTCTCTCATAACTTATAGATGCTATTACTGAGTTTAAATCATCAACTATTGAGATTTCAGAAGCAACTTCTAAATCACATAATTTATAAACTGAACCTACCGCTCCACCTTTAATATTCATATCAACATATTTAGGTAAACTATCCGCTGCACATTCAATTCTTACGCTATCCTTTTCCTTTTGTAGGACTATACCTCTTTTAGCTAATATATCTTCACCTATATAATGAATTGGTACAGAAGATACAATTGTTTGATTTCCTCTTAACTCTTCTAAGTCTATATGTAGTATCTTATGTGTTACCGGATCTCTTTGAACATCTTTTACTAAAGCCTTATGAGCCTCTCCCCCTAGGCTAAAGTCTAAAATTCCATGTTCTCCATTGCATGCTATTTCTCTTGATAAATCAAGTTCTCCAACTTCAAACATAAAGTTTTTAATCATTTCACCATATAATATTCCAGGTACCTTTCCAGCTTTCCTTGCTTTTTTGGCACTATTTGAAACCTCATTATTTCTTTTATTTAATTCTAAATTTGACACAGATAATTCCCTCCTAAAAATAATGTTTTTTAACACTCTCTTGTGATATTCTTCACACAAAATAGAATTTTTATTCATTTTTCAAGGATTTTTAAAATTTCTTCTATCCTTATGAATGATTTTATTGCATACTTGTCCCCTTTAAAATATAATAGTAATGTTTGTATAAAATCTATAATATGATAGAAAATACTATTGAAAGAAGGTGTCCATATTGTACAAATTAGATCAAAATGAAACTCCCCTTTTTAATGCCTTATTAGAATATGTAGATAGAGATACTCTACCATTCCATGTTCCTGGTCATAAAAAAGGAGTTGGAATAGATGAGGAATTTAAAAGTTTTATAGGCGAAAATCCATTTAAGATAGATGTTACTGTTTTTAAACTTGTTGACAGCTTACATCATCCAACAGGTCCAATAAAAAAGGCTCAAGAATTAGTTGCTGATGCCTATGGTTCAGATGCATCATTTTTCTCAATACACGGAACATCTGGTGCTATTCAAGCAATGATAATGTCTACTGTTAAAGATGGTGATAAGATACTAGTTCCAAGAAATGTACATAAGTCAATAACTGCTGGTATTATTTTAAGTGGTGCAGTTCCAGTATTTATGCAGCCAGAGCTTGATAAAAAATTAGGTATAGCTCATGGTGTAGCACCTGAAACTATAAAGAACACTTTAGAAGCTAACCCCGATGCTAAGGCAGTGTTAATAATAAACCCTACTTATTACGGTGTTGCTACTGATATTAAGAAAATAGTTGATATTGTTCATAGCTATGATATTCCTTTAATAGTTGATGAAGCTCATGGACCACATTTAGCTTTTTCTAAAAAGCTTCCTCTGTCTGCTTTAGAAGCTGGAGCTGATATGTGTGCTCAAAGTACTCATAAAATAATAGGTTCCTTAACTCAAGGTTCCCTGCTTCATGTAAAGAGCAAATATATAGATCCTAAAAGAGTTCAACAAATACTTAATTTATTACAAACTACATCACCATCATATATCTTAATGGCATCATTAGATACAGCAAGAAGACAAATTGCTCTTCACGGTGAAGAATTATTAAGTAAAACCATTGAACTATGTAAATATACAAGAGATGAAATAAATAAAATTCCTGGTTTCTACTCATTTGGAGAAGAAGTTCTTGGAGTTCCTGGTTCTCATTCTTTTGATCCTACAAAGATAACTATTTCTTGTAGGGATTTAGGTCTTACAGGATTTGAATTAGATATGATTTTATCTAATCAATATCATATTCAAATGGAACTTTCAGATTTCTATAATGTTTTAGCTGTAGGATCATTTGGAGATACTAAAGATGGTATGGAAAGATTACTTAAAGCATTAAGAGAAATTTCAGCTGAATATTATGGTAAAAAGGATCCTATTCCTGATTTCTTAGATATTCCGTCTGTTCCAAGCAAGGTATTAAATCCAAGAGAAGCTTTTTATGCTGATAAAGTATCAACTTCATTAAAAGATAGTATAGGTAAAATATCTGGAGAGTTCCTTCTTGCATATCCTCCAGGAATACCTCTTTTATGCCCAGGTGAAATAATCACACAAGAAATTGTTGATTATGTTGGTGATTTAAAAAGAGCTAATCTTTATGTTCAAGGAACTGAAGATTTAACTGTTGAAAATATTAAAATTGTTCAAAAATAATAAAAAAGCACAGATTAAATCTGTGCTTTTTCTTATAGCCCTAAATATTCTTCTAAAGTTAAATCATTATTAGCAAAGTTTTTGCTATGTTCTACTCCAATATATCTAAAGTGCCATGACTCATGCATAAATCCTGTTTTCCATTCCTTACCTTCAGGATATCTTAAAATAAATCCATACTTATATGAATTTTCTTTAAGCCATTTTGCTTCATCTGTATATTTAAAGTCATTTTCAGCCCAAAGTGATCTATCTAATCCACCTATATCAAATGCTAATCCAGTTTGATGTTCACTAAATCCTGCTCTTGCTGAAAAAGTATCTGTAGGCTCTTGTCCATAATTAGATACATAATTTGAATATAGCCTATCTTGATACCAATAACTCCTATATGTTGAAAAAGCTTGAATATAAATACCATCTAATTCAGCATCTGCTTTCATCTTTTCAAATGAATCTCTAGCTTCTACACTTTCACCTGGGGCAAAAGTATCTGGTAATCCATTTTCTTTGTTAACTACCAAAATACCATTTACATACTTAGGCTCTCTAGTACTTGCATCCTCACTTGATTTTTCATCATAAACATTTTTCAACTTTCTTTCATTAGCTACTTTTTTAATACTATTTATGTAAACTTCTAGTTCTTCTAAAACCACTTTAGCTTTATTATAATCCTTTTGCTTATAATAATTATTATATTCATTAACTTTTCCATTTATAAATCCTGACTCGTCTTCATTAAGTCCTTCAATATGTTCATCATTAATTTTATTAAAATGAAGTTCCAGCTCCATTTCATTAGATGCACTAATATCATTTACAATTATCTTAAGTTTAGATACTAACTCCTCTAACTTTTCTGTTATTCCATTACTTACTTCAAAAGAAATATCACTTATTAAAGTATTTATTTCATTCATCTTTTCTTCTGTTGTATATATACCATCTACGTGACTTCTTACATTTTTAAAATCCTCTATAACCTTCATTTGACTATCAAATCTTTCAGTAGCTTGTACTTCATTTTTGACTAAGGCATTATGCTTTATCTTTATAGGGGCATATACTACTAATCCTAGCATTATCGCTGTAACTGCAATCATTGGAATTGATTTTTTCATCTTTTTTTTCTTTTTTTTCAATTTATTCCCCCCTTTAATCCTTCATAGGAATTATAACAAAAAAACAAATAAAATAAAAATCCATTTTTAAGGGTTTTTCCGATATTATCTTTTAAATTACTTAATATAATCTCTTAATCTTTACATATTCTATATAATATAAAAATTAAAATAGCAGGTTAATCCTGCTATTTTATAACTTTTATATATTTCCAATTATTTTTTTTATATCTTGTCTTATTTTTTTATCTAGAGAATACTCGCTCCAGTAATATAATTTACTATTAATATCATCATCAGTGTTATCTAAGCTAAAATATGTTATAGCTGCCTTGACATGATATATTTCATCTAAATCATTTATATAAATTATCTTCTTATCACCTTCATCTATTCCCATTATTTCTTCTAAGTTAATATTAGTCTTTCCTATTGCAATCATTTTCAGGAAATTTAAATGACCTTTAGTAAAGGTTTCAGCTGCATTCATTAAATGAATTAATGTTTCATACCCTCTCACTATTTCACCATGTTTTACAAACATTTTATAAAAATGTTGAATTAATCCTATTACTTGTTTATTACCTTTTATTTGAGACATAAATCCAAATATAATTATTTTTTTATCATCATCAAAATGAATTAAACTATTCATAACATCATTGACTATTGAATCTACACAAACACCCTCTGCTGCAAGCTTACATAATAAATTAATTGATTTAAGCCTTAAATTTGAATTTCCATTAGCTATTTTAGATAATATTTTAACTCCACTTTCCTTATAGCTAAATAATATCATAAGAACTGCATTTTCAACTGCCATATGCCATTCAGGTAAAGTCTCATACTTAACTCTAAGATTTTTTGTTCTAGTTACCTTTCCGTTTAAATACTCAGGAAGTAAATTTATATATCTAACACCTATTTTTTTTGCTGCTTTTTCAGCACTTTCTTTAAGTTCTAAATAATTATCACTATTTTCTACAACTTTTAAAATTTCTGAAGTGATTAGTGCCTCAATAAATTCTTTATCTTCAACAACTTCTTCAAGTTCTATTTCCTTTTCCTCTAACATACTTAATGGTATTTCAAACTCAATACTTTCTACTTTTTCTTCTTCTATTACAGTCTTTGTTATTTCTTCGTTTACTTCTTTAATAAATTCTTCTCTAATAAAATCCTCATCTTCATATTGGTTTTCTTCATTTTTACTCTTATTTTTGAAAAGACTCCAAAATCCCACTTTTATTTCCTCCTAAATCTATGTCACTTATTACGTCAAAGCCATTTTCTTTTAACAAAAAGCTAGTTACTCCTTGTCCATTAATTTTTTTACCAGTAAAGCTACCATCATAAACATAATTTACTCCACAAGAAGGACTCCCTTCTTTTAAAATTACAGCTTTTGGATTTACTATTTTAGCTATTTCTAAAACTTCTTTTGCTCCTTTAATAAAGCTTAAAGTTACATCATTCCCATTAATATCACATACTCTTCCACGCCCACTTAAAATATCTTTAGCTACTCCCCCTTGAATTTCTACAGGATTTCTCGGTGTTGATAAGCCACCTAATTGTTCTGGACATATTAAAACAGCCTTTCCTTTTTTCAAAAGGTCAATGCAAGTGCTATTTAAATTATTTTTACCATTATATTTACAATTTAGACCACATAAACAACCACTAATTAAATACATTATCATCACCTCTTTACAATATTATTATAGCACAAAAGAGACCCTATACAATACTAGTATGGGCCTCTTTTAATATTTAAATCTTACTTTAATGTTACAATTGTAACCCCATCTCCACCTTCTCCATAAACTCCAAGTCTATAGCTTTTTACATGTGGATGTCTTTTAAGCATATCATTAATTGCTTTTCTTAAAACACCAGTCCCCTTGCCATGAACTACTGTAACCTCACCTAAATTGCACATATATGCTTCATCTAAGTACTTATCTGTTCTATAGCAAGCCTCTTCTGCGTCCATACCTCTTAAATCTACTCTACTTTCAATAGATCTTAAGTTTAAATTCATAACCTTCTTTTTCTTTTCCTTTTTAGCTGGTGCATTATTTAACTTTCTTAAATCCTTTAGCTTAACGTTTATCTTCATTATTCCAGCTTCAACTTGAACATCTCCCCTTGAATCAGGCATTGAAATAATAATTACATTTTGATTTAAAGAAGGTAGGTAAGCATCCATACCTAATGTTACCTTTTCTATTGCTTCTCCTCCACTTTCTTTCATTTTATGAAGTGAAGCTTCCTTTGATTCTAAAGATTCCTTTAATTTCTTTCTTTCTTCTTCTAATCTCTTTCTTCCACCTTGCGCTATTCCAAGCTTTTCTAATTCTCTCATTGCTTTTAATATTTCATCAGCTTCATCCTTAGCCCTGCTTATTATATCTTTAGCTTCTCTTCTAGCATCTTCATAAGCTTTATCTCTAACTTCTTCTAGTCTTCCTAGCTTTTCTTCATATTTCTTTTTTAGAGTTTCTGCATCTAATTTTATTTTGCTAGCTTCTCTTGCATCTCTATTAGCAATAATGCTTTTTTCTTGTAGATCTCTTATTAAATCTTCAAATTGAAGGTTTTCATCTGCTATATAATCTTTAGCCTTTGCAATTATATCATCTTTTAATCCTAATCTCTTTGAAATTTCAAAAGCATTTGACTTTCCTGGAACTCCAATAAGCAATCTATAAGTTGGTCTTAAAGTTTCAACATCAAATTCAACTGAAGCATTTTCAATACCAGGAGTTTCTAATGCATAACCTTTTAATTCACTATAGTGAGTTGTTGCAATTTGTCTTGCTCCTCTATTTTTTAAGGTATCTAAAATAGCTACAGCTAAACCTGCTCCTTCAACTGGATCTGTACCTGATCCTAACTCATCAAATAATACTAAAGAGTTTTCATCTGCTTCTTCCATAATATTAACTATATTTGTCATATGAGAAGAAAAGGTTGATAATGACTGCTCTATACTTTGTTCGTCACCTATATCTGCAAATATCTTTTTAAAGAAGCTTACAGTTGATGCATCTCTTGCTGGAATTAATAGTCCACTTAATGCCATTAAGTGTAATAAACCAACTGTTTTTAATGTAACAGTTTTACCACCTGTATTAGGACCTGTTATCATTAAAGTATTAAATTCTTTTCCTAAATATATATCAGAAGGAACAACCATTTTGGGATCTATTAATGGATGTCTTCCTTGTATTATATCAAAGCTTTTATCTTCATTTACTGTAGGACAAATTGCATTTAAAGATGAAGCATATTTTCCTTTAGCAAAAATAAAATCTAATTCTATTAATATTTTTGAGTTATTTTTAGCTTCCTCTATATTTAAATGTACCTTTTCTGAAAGCTCCATTAATATTCTTTCTATTTCCGCTTGCTCTTTTAATTTTAATTCCTTTATTTCATTATTTAAATTTACAAGGCTCATAGGTTCTATAAACAAAGTAGCTCCTGTTGAACTTTGGTCGTGAACAAGTCCTGGAACAGCTCCCTTATATTCAGCCTTTACCGGAAGTACATATCTGTCACCTCTCATAGTATATAAGCTATCTTGTAAATATTTAGAATTTGATCTAACTATTCCATTTATCTTATCTCTAACTGATGAGTTTTTCTCCTTTAAGGATTTCCTTATTCCATACAATGTTCCACTTGCTCTATCACTTACTTCTTCTTCAGAAACAATTGCATTTTCTATTTCATCCTCTAAAAATTTTATAGGAGTTAATATATACGCAAGATCCTCAAGCTTAGGATACGATATTTCTTCTTCATTTCTAGAAATGAACTCTTTGAATCTTCTTGAACATTTAAGCATTCCTGCGACTCTTAATAATTGTCCTGGAGAAAGTACTCCCCCCTTTTCAGCTCTTTCTAATGCTTCTCTTACATCAAAAAGACCTTCAAACGGTGGATTACCTTTTCTTATTAATATATCTAAAGCTTCATTACTTTCTTGCAATTTGTTATTTACTTCAAAAATAGTGTTATAAGGCATTAAAGAATCAACAAACTCCTTCCCACCTTTAGTTATTGCATAATACTTTAATTTATCTTTTACTTTATTAAACTCTAATACTCTTAAAGTCTTTTTATTCATTACATTCTCCTTTTAAATAAACTATTTAAATACTTCAATTAAAAAATCTCTAAATTGACTTTTAAACTTATTATAATTATAAACAGTAAGAATAGCTGATACAAAAACTGACGCTGCTGATAGTAAACCTAAAATTGACGCTACTAATGTCCCATCATAATCTCTAAGAATTATAGTTGAAACAATTAATGTAAGTGTTATACCAGCCATTATCATTTGTTTTTTCCATAAGTTCATTAATAAAGTCAAGCCTCTTTGCTTTTGCTCTTTAGTAGCCTTTTTAACCCACTCTTTACTCTTTATTTTATAAGTTCCTATTAAAACAGAAATTATTAAAATAAATGCTGCTATTAAAAGATATGTCATTGCTAATATATTCATTTTCAATCTCCTACTATTCTATTCCTCTTCTATAATGTCCCTTTGTATAAAGCTTTGTATTAACTTCCTCTTCCCCTCTAATCATTCTTAATACTTTTCTTACTTCATCATATTCTTCATCTCTAAATTCTACTCTAAAGGAATTTACTCCTAAGTCTTTAAGATCATTTATTTCATCTATAAGATTTAGAGGAATAGGATTTAATATATAACTTCTGCAAAATACATCTGTCATAACTCTAAATCTTTCCTTCATTCTATCTACTAAAACAAACTCATCCTTTGAGCAAGCTATATTACAATCCTTACATGATGACTTTTCACCAAAAGTGCTTCCAATAGGACAGTATTCACTTATCATTAACTCAGTTTTACCATAAAGAATTCCTTGAATATTGCCTTTAGCTCCTTTTAAAGTAGTTTTAATTTCTTTTCTATTTAACTCTAAACTTAAAGTAGGCATATCAATTGCATCTTGATAAAACTTTAAAGCCTCTGAATTAATAATATTAAATTTGTAGTCTCCAATAATATATAATTCCTTAGCATACTTTCTTACTATTCCTACATTTACAGTAACAATTCCCTTTATATGCTCCTTAACACTTTCAATTACTTTTACTACACTATTAAATTCGCTTTTAATTATATTAGGAATTTTTAAATATATATTTATATCTTTATTTTCACTTAACTTTTTAATATCTAAAGCTCTTAAAGCATCCTTATCTCTACTAAATAAATCAACAGCAATCTCCGTACATCCTTCATCTAAAAGAGCATTAAGTTGATTTTTAGTAATACATTGATATAATATTTCCATTTTTTCATTAGAATAATTAATTTCTTTTGCATTAGTTTTTTCAGGTCTTTTTCTTCTAAAGCTTTTTGTAATAGACTTTTGAATTCCCTCAAGCGCCTCTCTTCTTAAATTGTTTAAATCTGCAATTCTTAAGAATCCTTCATCACAGCATTCAAAAGTAATTTTATCAAATTTAAATGCTCCTTCTCCTGATTTTTGAAGCGCTTCAATTATTCTTTCCTTTTCTAAAGGTCTTTTTTCCGCTTTTTGAACTACTTCACCAGTAAAGCTATATTCTTTACTATTATAATTAACCGTTAAGCTCATTGGCTCATTAATTTTAAATATAACTTTTGCATTTAAGGATAGTTTTCTATTATAAGGCTTTATAGAATCCTCTAGCTTATTAAATAATTTTTTATCTAATGATTTGAAAAGTTCCTCACCTTTTTTATAAGCTGTAGGGAATAGTTTTACTCTTTCCCCTCTTTTAGCTTCCTTTACTTCTTCACCATTTCTTATTATTTTATTTACAGAAAATCCTGTATCCGCAAATCTAAATCCATCTCCTAATGAAATATCTTCCTTTAATATTACTTCTCCATTACCTTCAACTCTTCCTAAAGGAACACCTGTATTTCTAGGATGTTTATAACTCATCATATCTTTACCTATGTTTTTATGAAGATATGCCTTAGAGAATCCACCTCTATTAAATAGCTGAAGTAATTCTCTTTTTCCTTCTTCTACATTATATTTACCTTTAAATAAAACCTTGTCGCAAGCTTTTCTATAATTATCTACTACTCCTGCAACATATTCTGGTCTTTTCATTCTTCCTTCTATTTTTAAAGATGATGTTCCTGAATTTATTATTTCCTCCATGTCTTCAATTGTACATGTATCCTTAGGACTTAATAAATAAGCCTTTTTTTCACCTAATTTCTTTCCTGTTAAGGTGTATTCCATTCTACAAGGCTGAGCACACCTCCCCCTATTACCACTTCTTCCTCCAATCATTGAGCTCATTAAACATTGACCTGAGTATGATATACAAAGTGCACCATGAACAAATATTTCTGTTTCAATTCCTAAATCCTTAGAAATATACTTAACTTCATCAACAGAAAGCTCTCTTGATAAAACTATTCTTTCAAAGCCCTTTTCCTTAAAGAATAAAGCTCCTTCACCATTATGTATTGTCATTTGAGTAGATGCATGTATCTCCATTTCAGGGAAATCTTCTTTAACTCTTTTAAATAACCCTAAATCCTGAAGTATTATTGCATCAACACCTATTTCATATAAAAAGCCAACATATCTTACAGCCTCTTCTAATTCGTTTTCCTTTAATATTGTATTTAATGTTACATAAACCTTAACACCATAACTATGAGCATAATCTATAGCCTTAATCATATTATCATTATCAAAATTTGATGCGTAAGCTCTTGCGGAAAACTTATTTCCTCCAAGATAAACTGCATCAGCCCCTTTATTTATAGCTGCAAATAAACTTTCCATACTTCCAGCCGGAGCTAAAACTTCTATTTTATTCATATCTTTCTCCTATTTTACCTAAGTAAATTTTTCTTATTGTTTATTTATATTAATAGTATTATATACTTGTTTTAGAAATTTATAAAACTAAATTTACATATTTAATCTTTTTCCAAATAAAATAGGCTGTTTTTCAACAGCCCATTCTTATATACTTTTTAAATTTTTTCTATTTAAGTAATGGGTTTTTAAATTTTTTTTCTTTAGCTAAGTTTATTTGAAGATCTACTAATTTTTTCTCCAAATCTAAAACCTTATATTGATAATTTTGTAATTTAAATTTAATTTCCTTATTTCTAGACTTTAATGTTTGCTTTTCTCTTATATTTTTCTTTAATTCTTCTTCCATTATATTCATTTCAGAAGATAACTTTTCAAATTCTTCCTTAAATCCATCTTGATCATGAGTTACTACAATGTCTTTAAATTTTAAATCCATTTCTAAGATTTT
>NZ_JBOFYU010000262.1:0-21524 GCF_051654825.1 Clostridium sp. | reverse complement strand
TTAGATTCAATTGCAAAATATGCTTGGAAATTTGGATTAGGGGTAGACCCAAAATCACCAGAAGCAAAGCATCCAACTACAGGAATAGAAATAGAAGAAAACTTTGGGCAAACTTATAATTTTGAATCATGGAAAAATAAAATTATTGAAACACCTATGTTTGCATTAGCAGATATAATGGAATCGGGTCATTATGGAGGATATAGTTTTATTCCCTTTGATTTTAGCAAGGATGAAAATGATTCTGAAATATTAAGCAATGCTAAGGATTCGATAAAAAAGAAAATAACAGATACATTAATGAAGGTTGGTACACCAGAGCAAGAAAGTGATGATCAGAAATTTGCAGAAAGTATAAAACCGGATATAAAAACAGTTGTAGAAAACTCAGAAAAATATAGAAATAGAGTAAGAGAAAGAGAAGCAGCAGGTATTAAAGTTAATATAGAAGATCAAATAGAAGTTGTTGCTGATGTTATATCAATGCATACTATATTTGACCAAACTACAGCAATAACAAGTCCGGCACAAATTATTTATAATGCTATAGGGCAAGGTATGCTAGCATTTACACCTGTTCAGCTTGCAAACTATGTTGCAACTTTAGCTAATGGTGGAACTAGATATGATGTAATGATGGTTGATAAAATAACAACACCAACGGGAGAAGTTGTTAAAGAGTTTCAGCCACAGGCAGTAGATAAAATAGATATTCCAGATGAATATCTACAAGCTGTTAAAGATGGTATGTATAGAGTTAATACTAATCCTAGTAATGGATGGGCATATCAATCATTCGCTAATTTCCCAATTAAGGTTGGTGGAAAAACAGGTACGGCTGACTTTGGAACTGAAGAGCAATATAGCTTCCAAGGAAGAAGACCTAATGGTAACTATATAAGTATGGCACCATTAGATAAACCAGAAATAGCTGTTTTCTCAACAGTTTATGATGGTAACAAGGGTAGTTCTGGAGCCACTATTCATAAAGCTATTTATGAAGCTTACTTTAAGGATGAATTATTAAAGATGGATCCTAATTATGGAGATAAATCATCATCCTTTAGAAAATATGTTTTAGAATCACCTTTAAAAGATAATAGATAAAATTAATATTTAAAAGAAGCTATATTTAGAAGGTTTTTAGTCTAAAATAGCTTCTTTTTTTAATTTCAGCTAATTAGTTTAATACAATATGCATTTTTTTATTTAAATATGTTAAATACTGTTGTTTAGTGCTATAATTAAAATGTATAATCATAAATACAGTAAATTTATATTTATAGATTAGAAACAAGTTGGTGGAGGGTGGCCAATGAAGGATGACAGAATTCAAATAAGAGGTAACAAAGACGGAATTAACGCAATATTAGATATGAGTAGGTTTAGTAATTTTGATGAAATGCTAAACTTATTAATTGATAAGTTAATGGCTGGAAGAAGCTTTTATAAGGGTTCATCACTTAAGATTACAGCTAATCTTAGTAAGGTAAGTGCTGAAGATATTGCTAGGTTAAAGGATGTACTTTTTGAGAGGATACAAATTAAAGAGTGTGTTTTTGAAGAAGAACAAAAGAAAGAAAATATAGGAAGTAAGGTTTTTGCTGGTGTATATGAAGGTAAAACTAAGTTTATTAAGAAAACTGTAAGGGGCGGTCAATTAATAAACTATGCTGGAAATATCGTAATTATTGGAGATATTAATAGCGGGGCAGAAGTACATGCAGCCGGCAATATCGTAGTTTTAGGAACTATTAAGGGACAAGTACATGCTGGTGTAGGTGGAAACGATAATGCTATTATTTGTGCTTTATGCTTACAACCTGAAATACTAGAAATTGCAGGGATGATTACAATATCACCAGATGATAATGGAAAGCCATCATATCCAGAGCTTGCAATGATAAAGAACAATATGATAGTAGTAGAACCTTATTTACCGAATAAATATATATATTAACGTTGGAGGGATATAGAATGGGAATTTCGATAGTTATTACGTCAGGAAAAGGTGGCGTTGGAAAAACTACAACAACTGCAAATATTGGAACTGCCTTAGCAGCTTTAGGTAAGAGAGTAGTTGTGGTAGATGGAGATACCGGACTAAGAAATTTAGATGTTTTAATGGGACTAGAAAATAGAATAGTGTATACTATAACAGATGTAATAGAAAATAGATGTAGATTAAAGCAAGCTTTAATAAAGGATAAAAGATATCAAAATCTTTGTTTATTACCAACAGCTCAAACAAAGGACAAAGATGATATAAGACCACAAGATATGCTTAAGCTTGTTAATGAGTTAAAAGAAGAGTTTGATTATGTATTAATAGATTGCCCAGCAGGAATAGAGCAAGGATTTGAAAATTCTGTGGTTGGAGCAGATAAGGCTGTAGTAGTAGTAAATCCAGAAATTACATCAGTTAGAGATGCTGATAGAGTAATTGGTAAGCTAGATGCAAAAGGATTAGATGATCATGCAGTTATTATTAATAGATTAAACTATGAAATGACACAAAGAGGGGATATGCTAGATATACCTGATATAATAGAAACTTTATCAGTTGAATTATTAGGTGTTGTTCCTGATGATAAAAACATTACTGTTTCAACAAACAAGGGTGAGCCGATAGTTTTAGATAATGCTTCAATGTCAGGGCAAGCGTTTAGAAACATAGCTAAGAGATTAACTGGAGAAGAAGTACCTTTAATGGATTTAAAAGGTGAAAGTGAAGGGTTTTTCGCATCAATAAAGAAGTTATTTAAGCGCAAGTAGGGGGAGATGAGAGGTGGATTTTTTCAAAAAGTTTTCAAGTAAGCCAACTCCTAAGGATGTTGCAAAGGATAGATTAAAACTAATATTAATTCATGATAGAGGGGATTTATCACATGAAACTCTTGAAAAGATAAGAGTTGAAATATTAGAAGTTTTATCTAAGTACGTAGAAATAGAAGCAAATGATGTAGAAATTGCTGTTAGTAAAGCTGAAACAGTTGAAGGTAATAGTCCAGCGTTAGTTGCAAATATTCCTATAAAAAACATAAAGGGTAGATAAGAAAAGTGCTTTTTAGCACTTTTTTGTTTATGTAACTATTAAAATATTATTAATATTAATTATATAAATTGAATTTATATGGAGAAAGTTAAAAAAAGTGGTTATAATAAGTTTGTAATTACTTAAGAATGGAGGTGGAATATGTTATCTAAGTTTAAGATAGAACTTAAGCAATTAAAGGAAATCGATAAGGCTGTTTTATTTTCAATGATGGCTTTAATGATATTTGGAATAATAAATATTTATTTAGCCAGTAGAGCTGAATTTGGAACTCTGTTTCTAGTAAGACAATCTATGTGGTTTGTAATATCTATGGTAGCTTTATATTTTGTTATAGCTATAGATTACACTTTGCTTAAGGGATATACTCCATTATTTTATTGGGGAGCTATTGCATTGCTTATTGTAACTATGTTTATAGGAACCGATATTAATGGTGCAAGAGGATGGATAAGATTAGGACCACTATCTTTTCAGCCAGCAGAATTAGCTAAAATGGCTACAATTATGATGCTTGGAAAAAAGCTAGATGAAATGGATGGGACTATAAATGAGTGGAAGAACTTTTGGATAATGGCATTTTATGCTATAGTACCAGCTGTATTTATTGTTATTCAACCTGATATGGGAATGACAATGGTATTGTTCTTTATAGTAGTAGGGATATTTTTTATTGCAGGATTAGATATAAGAGTAATAGGTGGTGGTTTATTATCACTATTATTAGCTATTATAATTGTATGGAATTCAGGAATAATACAGCCTTATCAAAAAAAGAGAGTTACTTCATTTTTAAATCCAGAAGCGGATAGTTCAGCATCAGGGTATCAATTGAGGCAATCATTAATAAGTATTGGCTCAGGTGGTATTTTAGGTATTAATGGAGTTGGTGGTAGTGAATCCTCAGATGGATATGCATCACAATATGTTCCAGAGGTACAAACAGATTTTATATTTGCTAGTATAGGTGAACAATGGGGATTATTAGGTTCAGCATTTTTATTATTACTATACGGTATTTTGATTTCTAAAATGATTGCAATAGGTCGAACTGCAAAGGATAAGTTTGGATCTATAATATGTGTAGGATTAGTAGCATATTTTCTATTTGCACTTCTTCAAAATATAGGGATGACAATAGGATTAATGCCTATTACAGGAATAACATTACCATTGATAAGCTACGGAGGAAGTTCTTTATTAACTACTGTATTATCAATTGGTTTAGTAATAAATGTTGGAATGAGAAGAAAAAAATTATACTTTTAAAGAGTCTGATAAAATCAGGCTCTTTTTATTTTAAGCTTTTTAAATAATGGAATAAATATTATATTTTTTTAATATAATTTAATAATTAATTGTAGGAGGGGCTATATGGGGAACTACAGAGATGAATATATGAAATATTATGAAGAGTTAAAGAATAAATCCAAAGGAAGAAAGGATAGCAATTTAAATAGTAATAAAAAAAACAAGGTAAATTCAATAGAAATGCAAGATGAAACAGAAGATATCTATCCAAGCTATAGACAACAATCCTATAGTTATTATAGAGGATCAGTACATGGGTACAATTATAGGAGTCCAAGTCATGGTGGATACAATTATAGAGGTCAATATAATAGGCAGGATGTTACACCTGAAAATTACTTAAATAAATATTTAAGAAGAACAATATATAGATTAATGGGTACTGCTCTATTATTTGTTGGTGTTTTATGTTTAAAGGCTATGCCATATAAAGAAGCGAGTAAAGCTTACATTACTTGTAAATCTATGATTGATAAGAATTTTGATTATGATAAATTAATGATATCTATAAAGGAAGCAACTGATGAAGTGCAAAATGTATTTAAGATAGATAATAAAAAAACGGAGGATGTAGAGGGATTTAAAGAAGAAGGAGATAGTGTAAACATAGATCGTTTAAATAATGAAAGTAAGGAAGAGGTAGAAAAAGTAGAATAAATAATTATAAAAAAATATATGAGAGGGATGTTTATAAGGTGACTTGCAGCAATTTTAGGGAGATATAAATGAAAAAAGAGACTAAGATATTTTGGGCAGAAATACTACTAATTATATTAATATGTAGTAGAAGCAATGAATTAGCATTAGCTTTTCTATATGTAATGATACATGAAATTGCACATATAATAGTAGCTAGTATGATGGGTTGTAAATTTTATAATATGGAGATTCATATATTTGGAGCTAGAGCCGCCTTTGTTGACTTTGATACATTGACAGATGTAAAGAAAATAATTGTCTATTTAGCTGGTCCTGTATGTAATATTGGACTAGCATTATTATTTAGTTTTATAAACATATATAATGATTTATCATGGGTTACTTCAGGAATATTATTAAATTCAGGATTAGCATTTTTTAATTTACTTCCAGCATATCCGCTAGATGGTGCTAGAATATATGAAATATTAATTTCTAAAAAAATGTTATATAAAAAAGCTAAAAAAGTAGTTAGCATATCGAGTTATTTTACAGCTGTATTATTCTTTATTATAGCTATTGTACTTTTCGTAAAATTACATATATTTAATTGGAGTATGGTTATAGGAGCATTTATTATTATATATATAACAAGAGGTGAACAAAAAAGTGCGATGTATATTACCATGGGAAATATTATAAAGAAAAGAAAAAAACTAATAAAAAATAAGTATTTAGACAATAAATCAATTTCAGTATACTACAAACATTCATTAGTAAATGTATTAGCTTTAGTAGATATAAATAAGTTTAATTCTTTTTATATATTAAATGATGATATGAAAATGATAGGCATAATGTATGAAGATGAACTAATAGATGCATTGAAAATTTATGGAAGCATTACATTAGAAGATTATATTAATATTAAAAATAAAGAGTCTAACTAAGATAAATAATAAAATTAAGGGTTAGTAGTATAGATTTACTTTTTATAAGTATGTGTGCTAGAATAATAAAGATATTAAAGAAGTATATAAAGTATACTTCTTTTTTACTTATATAAAACTAATAAGTATTAAGGCTTTAAAGATATTTAAAAAACAAGTTAAGTAATTTGTACATATTTACACATAGTATAAATAAACGAGATAGACTTTAGTTTATAGGAGGAAGAGTAATGAAAAAAATTACAGACCATATTTTACATAAGGTTGAAAAGCCATCAAGATATGTTGGTGGTGAATTAAATCAAGTAATAAAAAATCCAAATGAAGTTGATATAAGATTTGCATTTTGTTTTCCAGACGTATATGAAGTGGGAATGTCTCACTTAGGAACAAGAATACTATATCATACTATAAATTTAAGAGAAGATACATATTGTGAAAGAGTATTTGCTCCATGGCCAGATATGGAAGCTCAATTAAGAAAAAATGAAATTCCATTAATGACATTAGAAACAAAAGATCCATTAAGCAAATTTGATATATTAGCTTTTACTCTTCAATATGAAATGAGTTATACAAATATATTAAATATGCTAGATATGTCTGGTGTAACTATAAGAGCATCAGAAAGAAGAGAAGATGAACCAATAGTATTTGCTGGTGGTCCATGCGCTTATAATCCAGAACCACTACATGATATAGTTGACCTATTCCAAATTGGAGAAGGTGAAGAAATCATGGATGAAGTTCTTGATTTATATAAAAAGCATAAGAATGATAAAAAGTTATTCTTAAGAGAAGCTACTAAAATACAAGGTATTTACGTTCCTTCTTTATATGATGCAACTTACAATGAAGATGGAACTATAAAAGAATTTAAGCCTAAGTTTGAAGATGTTCCAGCAGTAGTTAAAAAGAGAATAATAAATAATTTTGATAAGGTAGACTTCCCAGTAGATATGGTAGTTCCTTATTCAGAAATAGTTCACGATAGAATAGTATTAGAAACAACTAGAGGATGTACAAATGGATGTAGATTCTGTCAAGCTGGTATGATTTATAGACCAGTAAGAGAAAAATCAACTGAAACATTATTAGATCAAGCTAGAAAGATGATTGAAGCTACAGGATACCAAGAAATTTCGCTTGCATCATTAAGTATTTGTGATTATTCAAATATACAAAACTTAGTAAGTAACTTAATTGATGAGCATAGTTCAAAAAACGTAGGTGTTGCACTTCCATCAATTAGAGTAGATGCTTTTTCTGTTGATTTAATAAAGGAAATTCAAAAGGTTAGAAAAACAGGATTAACTTTTGCACCAGAAGCTGGTTCACAAAGAATGAGAGATATAATAAATAAGGGATTAACAGAAGAGAGAATGTTAGAAGCAGCAAAAAATGCTTTTGAATCAGGGTGGAGCACAATTAAGCTTTACTTTATGTTAGGTTTACCTTATGAAGAAATAGAAGATGCAGCAGGTATCGGTGATTTAGCTCAAAAGATGGCAGATGTTTATTATGGAATTCCAAAGGAAAATAGACAAAAGGGATTAAAAATAACAGTAAGTACATCTATATTAGTTCCTAAGCCATTTACACCATTCCAATGGGCGCCTATGGATAGACCAGAGGAGATATGGAAGAAGATTGATGCTGTAAAGGGAGCTATTAAATCAAGAGCTATAAATTACAACTATCATGAACAAAAAACATCATTTATGGAATCTGTTTTTGCTAGAGGAGATAGAAGAACTTGTGATGTTTTAATAAAGGCTTTTGAAAAGGGAGCTAAGTTTGATGGATGGTCAGAATACTTCAGCTATGATTTATGGATGGAAGCTATGCAAGAATGTGGATTAGATCCAGAATTCTATGTTTATAGAGAAAGAAGCTATGATGAGATACTTCCATGGGACTTTATAGATATTGGAGTAAATAGAAAATATCTTGAAAGAGAAAATGAAAAAGCTAAAAAGGCAGAGCTTACACAAAATTGTAGAAAAGGATGTACAGGTTGTGGAGTAAATGTGAACTTTAAAGAAGGAGAGTGTTTTGAAGGTGCGTTACGTAATTAAATTTACTAAAGATTCAAGTATAAAATTTATATCACATTTAGATTTAATGAGAACTATTCAAAAGGTAATTAGAAGAGCAGGACTTCCGATACAATATTCAAAAGGATTTAATCCTCATATGGCATTATCAATAGCACAACCTTTATCAGTAGGTGTTTATTCAGATGCAGAATATATGGATATAGTATTAGTTGAAGAATTAAATGAAGATGCTTTAATAGAAAGCTTAAATTCAAAAACTGCACAAGGAATAAAATTTATAAGTGCGCATAAAGTAATAAATGTTGAAGGAGAAAAAAAGCTTCCTCAATCAATGGCTTTAGTTGATGCTGCAAGATTTACAATTAAAATGTTATGTGAAAACATAGATGAAGTAGATGAAAAAATGAAAGTATTAATGGCAGATGAAGGATGGATAACTATTAAAAAGAGTAAAAAAGGTGAAAAAGAAGTAAACTTGAAATCACTTATTAAAGATATGAGATATTGGATAAAGGATAATGAGCTAATACTTAATGTTTTAGTAGCATCAGGAAGTAGGGAGCATTTATCACCTGACTTAGTTGCTTCTTATATAAAAGGAAAAATATCTAATATAGTAGAAGATGCATTTGTAGATATAAAAAGAGAAGAAATGTATGTTCAAAAAGGAAATAATTACGTAGCTTTATATAAAAGTATTTAGGAAGTGTATTAAATGAAAGAGATATTCATTGAGAGGAAAGAGCATCTTTTAAGAATAGCCATAAAAGAAAATGAAATTTTATCAGAGTGCTTTGTAGAGGAGCAATCTACAGAGCCTCAAATTGGTGAAATATATAAGGGCAGAGTAAAAAATATAGTTCATGGAATAAATTCTGTTTTTGTTGATATAGGATTAGAAAAGGAAGCCTATATGTATTTAAGTAATGATATAAAAAGAGATGGAATAAAAAAAGGTGATGAACTTTTAGTTGAAGTAGCTAAGGAGCCATTAAATGGTAAGGGAGCTAAGATAACTAAAAAAATAAGCTTGCCAGGAAGATTTATGGTGTTAACATTAGGGGGAAAAGGTGTAAGTTTTTCTAAAAGAATAACAAGCTTAGAAGAGAAAAATAGAATATCAAAAGCTATAGAAGAAATAAAGGGATATGAAATAGTAATAAGAACAGATGCAGTGCATGCTAGTGATGAGGACTTATTATTAGAAAGAACTTCACTTTTAGAAGAAATGGATAGACTTTTAAAAAAGCTTAAATATAGCTTAAACCTAGGAAAGGTATATGGAGATAACATTATATTAAGTAAAGTCCTAAGAGATAATATTGACGGTGAAACATCAATAATTTTAGATAGCAAGGATGACTACGAAGAAGTTAAGGAATACTTAAAAGAGAGAACTGATATAAAAGTTAGCTTATATACTCAGCAACGAGGATTACTTGAGTATTATTCTATAGAAAAGGAAATACTAAAGCTTAGGCACAATAAAGTAAACTTACATTGTGGTGGAAATATAGTTATTGAAAAAACAGAAGCTATGTATGTTATAGATGTTAATTCAGCTAAGAATACAAAGGGAAGAAGTTTTGATAAAACTATATTAGAAACTAATTTAGAAGCAGCAGAAGAAATAGGAAGACAAATAAGATTAAGAAACTTAGGTGGAATAATTCTTATAGACTTTATAGATATGAGAGATTTTTCTCACAAAGCGTTAGTTATGGAGAATTTAAAGAAATCATTAGCTAGTGATAAGGGAAATATAAAGATATTTCCATTTACAGAACTAGATTTAGTTCAAATTGCTAGAAAAAGAAGAGGTAAATCAATATATTATTACCTAGATGAAAAATGTAAAAGATGTAATGGTTACGGAGAAGTATTAAAAATATCATATATAGAAAATTTACTTAGAAATGAAATAATTAAATGTAATGAAGACAACTCTATTAAGGATTTTTATATAGAGCTTGATAAAAACTATCAAGAAGTAGTCCAAGGTGATTTATTTACATTTATTAAAAATATTGAAGGGCTAGATAAGGAAATATATCTGAATTTTGTGGATGGAATTGAAGGATATAAGATAAATCCTCTAATCTTTAATAGTCAAAAAGAAAATGTTAAAAATTTCAGGGTAAAAGCTTATGAAAAATGTGAATAAATTTCTTTACAAGTAACATAATAATGTGATAGAATAACAGATGTTAACCGCACATACGAGGTTTTTTAAGAAACAAAGTTTAGAGCTTTGTACCTCTATTGGCGAGACCGTAATAAGAGGAGGTGTTTTTAATGTACGCAGTATTAACTACAGGAGGAAAGCAATACAGAGTTCAAGAAGGAGACGTAATATTCGTTGAAAAACTTAACGCTGATGTTGACTCAACAGTTGAATTAACTGAAGTTTTAGCAGTATCAAATGGTGAAACTTTAAAGGTTGGTGCACCAGTTGTAGAAGGAGCTAAGGTTATAGCTAAAGTTGTTTCTCAAGGGAAGGCTAAGAAGATCACAGTTTTCAAGTACAAAGCAAAGAAAGACTATAGAAAGAAAACTGGACACAGACAACCTTACACTAAGTTAGTAATCGAAAAGATCGAAGCTTAATTATCATGATTAAGGTTAGAATCTTTCAAAAAGACAATTTGTCTCTTGGGTTTAAGATTAAAGGTCATGCTTTATCAAGAAGAGAAATGGAAAGTGCAACTGGAGATGTTTATGATTTAGTTTGTAATTCTGTTTCAGTAATTTCTCAAAGTACCTTAATTGGTATAGAAGAGGTTTTAAAGCTTCCAGTAAAGTATGAGATTCAAGATGGATTTTTACATATGAATTTAACAAGTCTTACTTCAGAAGAGATAGAGAAAGCTCAAGTTTTACTTTTAACCTTTGAAAAAAGTATAGAAAGTTTAATTATGAGTCTTCAAGCTAGTTTTGGAAAAAACAAGGATAGTGAATATATAAGATTAATGAAAGAGGAGGTGCAAGAGATATGTTAATGATGAACCTTCAATTATTTGCTCACAAAAAAGGGGTAGGTAGCTCAAAGAACGGTAGAGATTCAGAATCAAAAAGATTAGGAGTTAAAGCTGCTGACGGAGAGTTCGTTTTAGCTGGAAACATTCTAGTTAGACAAAGAGGAACTAAGATTCACCCAGGAACTAACGTAGGTAAGGGTGGAGATGATACTCTATTTGCTAAAGAAGATGGAATCGTAAGATTCGAAAGAATGGGTAGAGATAAGAAGAAAGTTAGCGTTTACCCTGTAAATGTTGAAGAAATAGCAGAATAATTATTTTTTCATAAAGCACCCTAATTATAGGGTGCTTTCTTTAATGTATAGGAAAGTATAAAAATTAAACTGGAAAAGTAATTTAATATTTATGTAAAGTTTTCTTTTTTTACTTTATGGTATAATAAACATTATAAAATAATGGAATAATATAAAAAAGAATATTTATATTATTAATTGCAATTAGTAAGGTTGCAGAAAGATAGGTGAAGTATATGTTTATAGATAGAGCCAAGATATTCGTTAAATCAGGAGATGGTGGAAACGGATGTGTATCATTTAGAAGAGAAAAATATGTACCATTAGGAGGACCTGATGGAGGAGATGGAGGAAAAGGTGGAAGCGTTATATTCAGAGTAGATACTGGATTAACTACACTTTTAGATTTCAAATATAGAAAGAAATTCGTAGCAGCACCTGGAGGAAAAGGTGAAGGTTCAAAATGTTACGGAAGAGATGGAGAAGATTTATACATAACTGTTCCTATGGGAACTATTATTAGAGATTTTGAAAGCAATAAGGTAATAGCAGACCTTTCACATAAAGATGATATATTTGTATTAGCTAGAGGTGGAAAAGGTGGAAAAGGTAACTGTAAGTTCTGTACACCAACAAGACAGGCGCCTCACTTTGCTGAACCAGGAATGCCAGGAGAAGAAAGATGGCTTACATTAGAGTTAAAATTACTTGCAGATGTAGGCTTAGTTGGATTCCCTAATGTAGGTAAGTCAACATTGCTTTCAACAGTAACAGCTGCTAAACCTAAAATAGCTAACTACCACTTTACAACTTTAAAGCCAAACTTAGGAGTTGTAAAAGCAGAAGGAATAAATGCCTTTGTTATGGCTGATATACCAGGAATTATAGAAGGTGCAGCAGAAGGTGTAGGATTAGGATTAGACTTCTTAAGACATATTGAAAGAACAAGATTATTAATTCATGTAGTTGATATATCAGGTGTTGAAGGAAGAGAGCCATTTGAGGACTTTGTTAAAATAAATGAAGAACTTAAAAAATACTCAGTTAAACTTTGGGATAGACCACAAATAGTTGTAGCTAACAAAGCTGATATGCTTTATGATGATGCTGTATTTGAAGACTTTAAAAAGAAAGTAAATGAATTAGGATTTGAAAATGTATATAAGATGTCAGCAGCGACTAAATCAGGTGTTGAAGATGTTATTAAGGAAGCGGGAAGAATGCTTACAGAAATTCCTATAACAGGATTAGAAATATCTGAGGATGAAATGTATATACCAGAAGCAAAGAGATTTACTTATGAAATTTCTGTTGAAGATGGAGAAGAAGATAACAAGGTATATGTTATATCTGGTTCATTTGTAGATAGATTATTAAACTCAGTAAATATCCATGATGCAGATTCATTAAGATACTTCCATAAAGTATTAAAGAATAAGGGAGTATTAGATCAAATTAGAGAAATGGGAATTGAAGACGGAGATATGGTTAGACTTAACGACTTCGAATTCGAGTACATTTTATAGGAGGATTTATAATGTTAACAGGAAAGCAAAGAGCTTATTTAAGAGGTTTAGCTAATAATCTAGATCCTTTATTCCAATTAGGTAAAAATGGAATAGAAGATACTTTTATAAAGCAAGTAGAAGAAGCATTAGAAGCTAGAGAATTAATAAAAATAAAAGTTTTAGAAAATAGTGGATTAGAAACTAGAGAAGCTTCAAACTATATTTGTGAAAAAGTTGGATGCGAAGGTATTCAATCAATAGGAAGCAAAATGGTTTTATATAAGAAATCATCTAAAAAGCCTAAAATAGAAATTCCAGTAGCTAAAAAGAAATAATGAAGCGAATTGGAATAATAGGAGGAACCTTTAATCCTATTCATTCAGCGCATTTATATATTGCGTATGAAGCAAAAAATCAATTAGATTTAGATAAGGTAATATTTATGCCAATAGGAAGCCCACCACATAAGGACACTAGTAGTGTCCTGGGTTCTTCCTTAAGGTATGAAATGGTTAAAATTGCTATAGAATCATATGAAGGCTTTGAGATAAATGATTATGAGATAAAAAAACAAGGGTATAGTTACACTTATGAAACCCTTGAATATTTAAATTCAGATGAAGATCAACTGTTTTTTATAACAGGGGCAGATTGTTTAATGGATATAGAAAAGTGGAAAGAGCCACAAAGAGTTTTAAAAGCTTGCAAATTTGTAGTTTTCAATAGAGCAGGTTATGACGAAGAAAAGTTAAAACAAAAGAAAATGGATGTAGAAAAAAAATATAATACAACTATTGAATTTCTAGATATAATGAATTTAGAAATTTCTTCTTCTATGATAAGAAAACGAATTAAGATGAATAAAAGAGTAGATTTCTTTTTGCCAGAAAAAATTTTAAGTTTTATAAGAGAGAATAATTTATATAAGGAGTAGTTGTATGTATGATATTGAAAAAATAAAAGGTCACATTAAAGAACATTTAAAAGAAAGTAGATTTATTCATACATTAGGAGTTGTAGAAACAGCAGTAGCACTTGCAAGGTTAAACGATGTAAGCGAAGAAAAGGCATTAGTAGCAGCATTATTACATGATGTAGCAAAAAATATGACTATTAATGATATGAAAAAAATAATTAATGAGAATAAAATAGAGCTATCCTTTGAAGAGGAGCAAAGTCCAGAATTATGGCATAGTATGGTTGCTCCAATAATCTCAAGGAAGGTTTTTAATATAGAAGATGAGGAAATATTAAGTGCTATGAGATGGCATACAACAGGAAAAGAAGGTATGTCAAAATTAGATAAGATTATATATGTAGCAGATATGATAGAGCCAAATAGAAAATTTCCAGGTGTAGAAAGTTTAAGAAAAGAAACTTTTAGAAATTTAGATGAGGGATTGATTATGGCTATGACTCATACAATTAAATATTTATTAGATATGGGGTTAGCTATTGATATAAATAGCATTAAAGCTAGAAACTATATGATATTGAATAGGAGTTAACTATTTAAAATATTAGTAGAATAGAGGTAGTTATTGATGGGAAGTAAAAGAGAGGATATAAGTAATCCGAATATAAAGAAAAAGAGCTTAAAAGATGAGCATATAGAGAAGAAAAAAAGAATAGCATTAAAGAAAAGAAAAAGAAGAATAAGAAGATTTATAACTGTGTTATTTACTTTTCTTATAGTTTTAATAGTAGGGGGAGGCCTTTATGGGTACTCATTTTTAGCAGGATTAAACAATAATAATGAATTGCCAACAGCTATAGTTCCGTCAAAGAATGAATCAGTAAATGTTTTAATCGTTGGAATGGATATTGGAGATGTAGACAATTTAGGAAATGAATCAGCTAGAAGAACAGATACTATAATGGTATTTAATTATAATCCAACTACTAAAAAGACACATATTGTTTCTATACCAAGAGATACTATGATTGAGGTAGATGCCTATGTTGATGATGGTGAGTACCAAAGATATTGGAAGATAAATTCTGCATATGCATTAGGTGGAGAAGAAGAATTAATAACTCATGTTCAAAATTTGTTAGGTATAAATGTTAACTATATGGTAGAAATTGATTATCAAGCATTTAGAAGTTTGGTTGATGCAATTGGTGGAGTTGAAATGTACATAGAACAAGATATGTTTTATGATGATGATGGTCAAGATCTTCATATAAACTTTAATGCTGGAGAAACGGTTCATTTAGATGGTAAAAAGGCTGAGGAGTTCTTTAGATGGAGAAAAAACAATGATGGAAGTGGTTTAGAAAATGGTGATATAGATAGAATTAAAAACCAACAAAAGCTTCTAGGAAAAATTATTGAAAAAAGTATAAATCCATCAGTAATATTTAAGTCCCCAAAAATATTTGAGGCTATAAGTAGTAATGTAGATACAAATATGACTGCTAATGAAATTTTATCATTAGGATTAAAGGTTATTAGACTTAATCCAGAGGATGTTATAATGACTACCTTAAAGGGAGAATTTGAAGAGATATATGGGCAGGCGTATTTAATTGCAGATGAAGAAGCCAATCAAGATTTAATAAATGCTTTAAATTCATCAACACCATTAAGTAATGAAGAAAGTGTTGAAAATACTGAAAATATGGAAGCTCCATCAGCTGATACAGGAGCTAAGGCTAATTTAAAGATAATGGTGTTAAATGCAACTAAGATAAATGGTTTAGCAGGTGGGTTGCAAGACGAATTATATGCTTTAGGATATACTCATGTTGATGCTGGCAATGCAGACCCAAGAGATAAAAGCTTTATTCAAGTTAAGGATAAAAAGAATAGGGAAATGTTAAAAAGTGATACTGGAATAGGAAAAGTCCAAAAAGGTATAGATAGTAATTATGAAGAATATGATGTAGTTATATTCCTAGGGAAAGATTATAACTTATTTGGAGAATAATAATATATGGGCAATTGGCTAGGTCAATTGTCCATTATAATACATAAGTAAGTGTTGAAAGTGAATAGTGCGGAATTAATATAATAGTGCTTTTAATATCAATACACTATTATATATAGACACTTTTTTTAATAACTATAGAGAAGATAGAAAGGAGAATTTAGTGAGACTATTTATGATAATAGAAAATCTCGCTAAAGATAAATTATGAGTACTATAAAGAAGACAGTTCAAAAGGAATTTGAAGGTAGGAAAATAAGAGAATACTTAAAAGAAGAGCTTGGGTTATCATCTAGATTAATAAGAAGTGCATCAATAGATAAAAGAATATTTGTAGATAATAAAGCTATAAAAATGAATTATGTATTAAAGGCTAATGAAGAAATACTTATTGATTTATGTAAGGATGAAACTCAAAATATTGATCCAGAAAAAATGGATTTAGATGTAGTTTATGAAGATGAAGATATTATAGTAATAAACAAAAGTCCTAATATGGTTGTTCATCCTACTAAGAGATATCAATCTGGTACACTAGCTAATGGATTAATGTATTACTTTAAGGAAACAAATCAAAAGTGTATTGTTAGATTAGTAAGTAGGCTAGATATGGATACATCAGGATTAATAATTGTAGCTAAAAATCAATATGCGCATATGGAGTTATCTAAAGAAAAATCAAAGCAAGAGGTAGAAAAAAGATACATTGCAGTAGTTCATGGTCATCTTGAAAATTTGGAAGGAACTATAGATTTACCTATATATAGACCTGAAGAAGAAGGAACTTTATGTAGAGTAATTGATGATAGAGGTCAAAGAAGTATTACTCATTACAAGGTAATAGAAAGATTAAAAGATGGTGATGTAGTAGAATGTTTATTAGAAACAGGAAGAACACATCAAATTAGAGTTCATTTAAAGGCACTAGGTCATCCTATATATGGAGATACATTATATGGGGATGAATCTGACTCTGAAATTATGTCTAGGCAAGCACTTCATGCTTATGGATTAGACTTTAAATCACCTAGAACTAAGAAACCTTTAGAATTAAGAGCAAAATTACCTAAGGATATAAAGACACTTATAGAAAAAATGAAGTAATAGAAATCTATTACTTCATTTTTCTTTTTATATTATTAAATCTTCTTTTCATTCTACGTTTTTTTCTATTGTTAATTATTATAACTCTAACAACAAATAAAAGCACAAGTATGGATATAATTACAGGAATAATATATTTCTTTGCTTTTGTCATTATGTTATCAATACTTTCCTCAACAACTATCTTAGAAGAGTACTCCCTGTTTTCTCCACTAAGTAAATTAATTTCAGTATATTTTTTATCATTTAGAAAAATATCACCTTTAAATAAAATATCACCTTTAGTTATACTTTCTTTACTTAAATCCTTATCTGGATATTTTACAGATAAATTAGGTTTTTCAGAAGCCCTTTCCTTTAAATAAAAAATATCCTTTTCTGCTAGTAATGGTATTGTAACTTTATCATTTAATTTATATTCTGATATAACACTATCTTTTTCAATGATTTTTATACTTTCGAAATTATCAAATCCATATTGAAATAACGGTCCTACACTTGAAAACTGAGCATCCTTATCTACAGCATTTAAAAATGATGCAATTAAAACTTGCTCCCCTTTTTTAGCAGCAGAAGTATATGTATGGTTTGCTTCTGGCGTATAACCAGTTTTTCCGCAGTAAGCAAATTCATAGTAATAAGGAGTTAATTCATTTATACAATGGTTTCTATTATTTGCCCATTTTTCACTACCATCATAGTTTAGATTGTTAGGAAAAATATAATATGGTGTTTTTGAAATTTCTATAAAATCTGGATTTTCAACAGCAGCTCTCATAATTAGAGATAAGTCATATGCTGTAGTTATATGTCCAGGCTCATGTAAGCCACTTGGATTTTTGAAAGTAGTGTTTCTTGCACCTAATTCTTTAGCTTTATTAGTCATTAACTTACTAAATTCTTCATTAGATCCAGATATATGCTCTGCTAAAGCTTCAGCACAATCATTGCCTGATTCAAGTAATAAACCAAGTAGTAATTCTTTTATAGTATAAACTTGACCTTCAGCTATTCCTATTGAAGAACCTTCAACTAAGGGAGGATTAACTCCAATGGTAACCTTATCATCGAGTTTTGAATTTTCAAGAGTAATTAAAGCTGTCATCACCTTAGTTGTAGAGGCAGGCTCAAATTGAGTATTAGGATTTTTAGAGTATAATATATCTCCTGTTAAATAATCCATAAGAACTACACCTTCAGCCTCTAGTGGAGGGGCATCTAATGCCATAACATTATAGCTAGCAATATTAGTAAATAATAATAAGATTACTAATAATTTATATATAAAGTTTCTCATTTTATTCTCTCCTGTAAAATAATAGTTATAGATAAAGTAATTTTACCAAAAATGGTATGAATATTCTAGGTATTATTTCAAAATGAACTATTTTAGGATTAATTTATGAAAAAAATGTTAAAAATTATAGATAATAATTAAGTTTGGAGGAAAAAATGAATAAATTTGCTGGCAAAATTGATAAGTTAAAGGATAAAAAAATAATAGGAATATTGGTGATTGCTGTAGCATTAGTAGGTTTTTCTTTTAAGATATATGGAGAAAATAGAGGAAGAGTTTTCAAGGATGAATATATGGATGATATATTTGTAGAAGAAACATTTAATGCTGATGAATCAGAAAGTATAAGAGGAGAAAAGATAAATTTAGAGGTAAATAAAAAGCAAATAACAGTAGAAATTAAGGGGGAAGTAGCAAATCCTGATGTATATATATTAGAAGATGGAAGTATAGTAAAAGACTTAATTGATATAGCTGGTGGATTAACAAGTGATGGTGATATATCAAAAATTAATAGAGCTGATAAGTTAAGGGCGCATCAATTAGTTTATATACCAAATAAAAATGATTCTACAACTACTAATGCAAATGGTAATGTTAGTGAAGCACCAGTACAATCTTCATCGGATTCTAATATTATAAATATAAATACAGCAACAAAGGATGAACTTAAAAAAATAAGTGGGATAGGAGATTCAAAGGCACAAAAAATAATAGATTATAGAGAAAAAAATGGTGGATTTAATTCAATTGAAGATATAAAAAATGTAGATGGAATTGGAGAAAAGACTTTTGAGAACTTAAAAGAGGAAATTGAAGTGTAATATTAAAATTATATACTTTACTGTAATATGTCAATTATATGGCAAACGCTTTTAAAATAAAGGTTTAGATGTTATAATTAATTGAAATTAGGAAAAAATAAATGCTAGGGAGGGATAAAATGATAAAAAAGTTAGTTACTGTTTTATTAAGTGGAATATTAGCATTTTCTTTAGTTTCTTGTAATGAGGAGACAAATAACATTACTAGTACACCAGAACCTAGAAGTGTTGAGGAAGAAGTCGTATTAGATGGTGAATGGTCAAAGGATTTTACAAAGGAAGAAGTAGTAGAATTTAACGATAAAATACGTGATAGAATAGAAGAATTATCAAATATATATGAGTTAACATATTCAAAAGAAGAAAAGGTAAAAGAGGAGAATGGTGAAACGGTTAATGATAATCACATTTATATAGATAATCTTAATCCTGAGCCAAATAGAATGGAAAGTATGTACTATGGACTTAAGATGTATGGTTCAGATATGTCTCAAGGACAACTTGTTTTAAAAGTAGGATTTAACTTAGATAGAGATGTTTTAAAAGAAGAGGGAGCATTCAATTTTGAAGAAACCTCAATATCATCATATTCAGCATGTTTTACAGGTGTTGATGATAGAGATTACTCAGATATAAATGCTCAAATATATGATGTAGTTATGAATGATATTAATGACTATAAAATAGAAAATAATTTAAATGGGTTACAAGAGACTATAAGCATAAAAGATAATTACTTATTATACAGATTAGAAACAAGAAAATATAATTTTAAAAGGTAGTAATGTACATAACTAAATAGTCTTATTATTAAGGGAGATTGGGAGGAAGAAAATTTGTTAGAAGAAAAAAATATAAATGAAGAATTAGTAGACTTAGAAAATGAAACAAAAACAGAAGAGATAATTTTAGAAACAGAAGATACATTATACGAAGAAAATTTAAATGATGAAATAAAAGTAGAAGAGGTTACAAAACCATCTTTCTTTAAAAGATTATTAACGGCAGGGATAGACCAAATGGTAGTAATAGCGTCATCGTTAATAGGATTATTATTATTTGATCTTATATTAAGATTATTTGGATTCTATATAGTTGAAAGACAACCGATGTTTTTAATAGTATATATAATAATGAATGTTATATATGGACCAATTTGTGAATCATTAAAATCACAAAAGACATTAGGAAGAATTATAGTAAAGTAATAATATAATAAACACATTGATTAGGAGATAAGGATGAGAAAAGGAAGCACAGTACAAGTAAAGATAGATAAAACAGAGTTCCCATCAGTTGGTGTTGGAACTTTAGGAACAAGACAAATATTTGTTAAAGGTGCTTTTCCAGGGCAAGTAGTTACAGGAAAAGTAAAAAAGAAAAAACAAGAATTTGCTGAGCTGAAGCTTTTATCAGTTGATGAAAGAGCCGAATATGAAATAGAAGCACCATGTGAGTATTTTGGAGTTTGTGGAGGGTGTAGTTCACAAAACTTAACTTACGAAAAGCAATTAGAGCTTTTAAATGAAGAGGCTAAAGAGCTTTTTGTAAAGGGAAATATTCCTATGGGAGAATATCTTGGAGTAGTAGGTAGCCAAAATCAATGGGAATATAGAAATAAAATGGAATTTACCTTTGGAGATTTTGAAAAAGGTGGAGAACTTACTTTAGGAATGCATATGAAAGGTAAGTCATTTGGTATAATAACTGTTGATAAATGTATGATAGTAGATGAAGATTTTAGAACTGTCATTAAGGCAACAGTTGATTACTTTAAGGATAAAGAATTACCTTATTATAGAGTAATGAAAAGAGAAGGTTATTTAAGACATTTAGTTATAAGAAAAGCAATTAATACAGGTGAGTTAATGGTTAATTTAGTAACTACAACTCAAATAGATTTTGATTTAACAGATTATGTTGAAGTACTAAAGTCTAAATCATATAAAGGAGAATTAGTTTCAATATTACACACAGAAAACAATTCATTTTCTGATGCTGTAGTTCCTGAAAAAGTAAATCTTTTATATGGTAAGGATTATATTATAGAAAACTTATTAGGATTACGCTTTAAAATATCACCATTTTCATTCTTCCAAACGAATACTAAGGGTGCAGAAAGCCTTTATAGTATAGTAAGAGATTTCATGGGAGAATCAGGTGATAAGGTTGTGTTTGATCTTTATTGTGGGACAGGAACTATAGGTCAAATAGCAGCAGCAAATGCTAGTAAGGTAATAGGAATAGAACTAATTGAAGAAGCTGTTGAAGCTGCAAAAGAAAATGCAAAGCTAAATGGTTTAAACAATTGTGAGTTCTTAGCTGGAGATGTAGCTGAAATAATTAAAAATGTTAAAGCTAAACCAGATATAATAATATTAGATCCACCAAGAAGTGGAGTTCATCCAAAGGCATTAGAATACGTAATTAAGTTTAATGCTAAGGAAATAATATATGTTTCATGTAATCCAAAGACATTAGTAGAAAACCTAGAAACATTAATAGCATGTGGATATGAAGTAGTAAAGAGCACTGTAAAAGACATGTTCCCAAATACACCACATGCTGAGAC
>NZ_JBOFYU010000261.1:0-28325 GCF_051654825.1 Clostridium sp. | reverse complement strand
TACTCCTTTTTAATAAATAAAACTCCTTTGATAACCCAAAGGAGTTTTTTATTATGTCAATTAATTATTTATGTCAGTAACACTTTCAAATTTACCATCTGAGCTCAGTGTTATCTTATTTTTTTCTGTATCAACAATTTCTTTGCAAGTTGCAACAGTGACAGTATGGTCTATCTTATTTATCTTATCCTGATCTAAGATACCTCCTGATTTATTGATTACATCAGATATTGTTGAATTCTCATCAAGTGAATTATTAGTCTTAATATTAACTGATTCTAATGCAACTATTACATCTCTAGCTTGTTGAACAACTCCTACTTTTCTAGCTTCTTGGATATAACCCGTAATATTTGGCACTAGCACCGCTGCTAATATTGCTATTATAGCCATAACTGCTATTAGCTCTATCATTGTAAACGCCTTTTTCTTTTGTTTCTTTTTGTCATTTCTCATTGTCATTTTACAACCTCCTTTAAAAATAATTCTTTTGTATTATTTCTACTTAGTTGGAATTTTATTCAATTTATTTCTAATTTTTTCGATTTTTTTATTTCATCCTTTACCATTATACTAAATAAAAAAAGGACTTGCATTAGCAAATCCTTTTTGTAACCATATTTTAATACATTCCATCCATTCCCATTCCTGGTGCTCCTGCCATTGGAGATTCCTTTTGAGGAATTTCAACAACTGCAGCTTCTGTAGTTAAGAATGTTGAAGCTACTGATGATGCATTTTGAAGTGCTGATCTTGTAACCTTAGTTGGATCTACTATACCAGCCTTTATCATATTTACATATCCACCATTTAAAGCATCATATCCAATGCCAACTTCACTATTTTTAACCTTTTCTATAATAACTGAACCTTCTACACCAGCATTAGTTGCTATTTGTCTCATAGGCTCTTCTAAAGCTCTTACTATTATATTTATACCTACTTGTGTATCTGCAACATCTGAAGTTAATTTAGCAACTTCATTTATTACATTTACATATGCAGTTCCACCACCTGGAACTATTCCTTCTTCTACTGCTGCTTTAGTAGCTGCTAAAGCATCTTCTATTCTTAGCTTTCTTTCCTTTAATTCTGTTTCTGTAGCAGCACCAACCTTTATAACTGCAACTCCACCAGCTAACTTAGCTAATCTTTCTGTTAATTTTTCTTTATCAAATTCTGAAGTTGTTTCTTCAATTTGAGATTTTATTTGAGTAATTCTATCTTGAATATCTGCTGAATCACCCTTACCATTTACGATTGTAGTGTTTTCCTTTGTTACTTTTATGCTTTCACATTGCCCTAACATATTAAGAGTTACTTCTTTAATATCTATTCCTAACTCTTCAGCTATAACTGTACCACCAGTTAAAGTAGCTATATCTTGAAGCATTTCTTTTCTTCTATCTCCAAAACCAGGTGCCTTTACAGCAACACAAGTAAATGTTCCTCTCAATTTATTAACAACTAAAGTAGACATTGCTTCTACTTCTATATCCTCTGATATTATAAGAAGCTTTTTGCCTGCTTGAACTATTTGTTCTAATATAGGAAGTATTTCTTGTATATTACCTATTTTCTTATCAGTTATAAGTATTAATGGATTTTCTAAAACAGCTTCCATTTTTTCTGTATCTGTAACCATATAAGGTGATACATAACCTCTATCAAATTGCATACCTTCAACTACATCTAGCTCTGTACCCATTGATTTTGATTCTTCAACAGTGATAACACCTTCGTTACCTACCTTTTCCATAGCATCAGCAATTAACTTACCTATTTCTTCATCTGCTGCTGATATTGCTGCAACTCTTGCAATATCTTCTTTTCCTGCAACTGGCTTAGAAATATTTAATATTTCATTTACAGCCTTATCAACTGCAGTTCTTATTCCATTTCTTATTAACATAGGATTTGCCCCTGCAGTTACATTCTTTAATCCTTCTCTTATTATAGCTTGTGCTAAAAGTGTTGCTGTTGTAGTACCATCCCCTGCAACATCGTTTGTTTTTGTTGCAACTTCCTTTACTAATTGAGCTCCCATATTTTCATATGGATCTTCCAATTCAATTTCTCTCGCAATTGAAACTCCATCATTAGTAATTAGCGGTACACCAAACTTCTTATCTAAAATAACATTTCTTCCCTTTGGTCCTAATGTAACCTTAACTGTATTTGCTAACTTGTCTACACCTACTTGCATAGATCTTCTTGCTTCTTCTCCAAACATAAGCATTTTTGCCATATATATTCCCTCCCTTATTCAACTATTGCTAAAATATCTTCTTGTTTTAAAATTGTATATTCTTCACCATTAACTTTAACTTCTGTTCCTGCATACTTTGAATAAAGTACTTTATCTCCTATTTTTACTTCCATTTCAATTCTTTTTCCATCTGAAATAGCCCCTGGTCCTACTGCAACAACTTCAGCCTCTTGTGGTCTTTCCTTTGCAGTTCCTGTTAAAACTATTCCACTTTTTGTCTTTTCTTGAGCCTCTAATTTTTTTATTACAACTCTATCTGCAAGTGGTTTAATACTCATATAAAACCCTCCTCCTATTTATTTTAAAATTATCTTATATCTATATTTTAGCACTCATTAACTACAAGTGCTAATAAAATTATAATAATATTTGTAAATTATTTTTTCAAATCTTTCTAGATATATTATTGCCTTATAAATTATAAATATTACCAATTGACTATAATTATTTCTATTTTTCTCACTTTTACTTTAATTTAGTAATGATTTTATTTAAATAAAAAACTTATTATCACATAATGATAATAAGTGATTTATTTCTGACTTATTTACTTTTCTCCGTAATTACTTATAAACTTCTTTCCTTTTATAATGCTTAATAAAAATACAATAACACTAATTACTGCAATACAAATTAGTAATACTATATTTTCCTTCGATATCTTATCACCAAAAAAATTTGATAAAAATAACGCTGGTATTCTTCCTACCATTGATATAAATATAAACTCTCTTAATGTAAGGTTCGTAACACCACATATGTATCCTAATATATCCTTTGGTATTCCAGGTATTACATACATTATAAAAACAAGTTTCTTAAACTTAGTATGATCTCTTTTAATATCTTCTATCTTTCTAAATATCCACTTATCATCTTTAAAAACTATCTTCTCTACAAACTTCTTTCCTAATAACCTAGCTACCATAAAGCTAAATACACTACCAATTAATATGCCTATAAAAGATAATATGAATCCTAGGAATGATCCAAAGATATATCCCCCAGCAATTTGAACTAATTCACCCGGAATAAAGAATATTATTATTTGAGCTACTTGCAATAATATGTATGCAATAAACGAATAATTTCCATATCCAAGTATAATATCTCTTATAGCTTCAGGACTTTTTAATATATGATAATATTTAATGAAGTATTCATAAAAGCAGGCAGCAAATACCACTAATATAATAAGTAGTATTATTTTACTCTTATTTTTCCCTATAAACTGCTTAAATTTGCTCATATATACCACCTACTTTCCAATATATTATATTTATTATACTATTTTCTATCTAAATTGACATCATTATATTCCTTAATTTTAGTATTCTCTAATATTGTTTTTTTAGTACTTTGTGAATTTATTTTATTAAATTGCCCCTTAGACTTCATTGATGTTACAAGAGTACCTGCTCCATTTATACAACCACCTTCGCACATCATCCCTTCTATAAAGTTGCCTCCTAGCTTACCTATTTTAGCCATAGTCATAGCTTTTTTTATTTCAGCCCCACTAGATGCCTTAACAGGTCTAAAATCAATCTCTAGTCCATTTACCCTAACATAATTTTCAATAGCAGCTGTTAATCCTCCATGAGCACCAAATCCTCTACCAAAAATAGATGCTTCATCTACTACTTCATCCTCGCATTTTTCTATTTCTACATCAAATGCATCTAATAATGCTAATAATTCCTCAAATGTTAAGACATAATCAATAGCATCCTTTATACTTTCTCTTACTGCTTCACTTTTTTTAGCAGTACATGGTCCTATAAATACTACTTTTGCATCTGGATCATTTTTCTTTATATATCTTCCTGTCGCTATCATCGGAGATACTGTACCTGATATTTTAGTTTCCTCAGAAGGAAACATCTTTTCAATATAGCTTAAAAAACCCGGACAGCAGGAATTAGTCATATAGCTATCTCCCTCTTCCATTCTTTCTATAAACTCATTACTTTCATGAACAGTAACTGCATCTGCCCCACATGCAGCTTCAACCATATCTGTAAACCCTAGTTTTTTTATAGCATTTTTAATTTGTCCATAAGATACCTTATTTCCAAATTGACCTGTTATAGCCGGTGCAACAACAGCATACATCTTTCTACTTCTTCCTAATCTCTTCGCAACAGGAACTATTAAGCTCTTGTCTGAAATAGCTCCAAAAGGACACGCTGACATACATGCTCCACAGTTTACGCACTTTTCTTCCTTTATCATAGCTCTTCTATCATGTGGATTTATGTCTAAAGCGCCTGTAGGACATACTCTTTTACAAGGTCTCATAACTTCTGCAATAGCATCATATGGGCATACTTTTTTACACATTCCACATTCTTTACATAATTCTTGATTTATATACGCTCTTCCAGCAACATAAGTAATTGCTCCAAAATTACAAGCTTCATGACATTTATGTGCTAAGCAATTCCTACAAGAATCAGTTACACTAAACTTATTAATAGGACATCTATCACAAGCTGCTTCAATTACATAAATTATTTGATCATCTTCTCTTATATCTACAAATTCTTCGTCTACATTATCACCATTAGCTAAAAACCCAGCTGCTAACTTAGATCTTTCTAAAACTATCGCTCTTTCTTTATAGACACAACATCTATATAATGCAGTATCACCTTTTATTACCTCATAAGGAATCTTTTCTATTTCTTCAACTGTTACATTGTCATCTTTAGCAAGCTTTGCTACCTCTGTTAAAACCTCATGCTTTAATTTTTTTAATTGTGTTTCAAATTGAAACATATAATCTCCCCCCATTTTTTATTCTCAATATAATTTTAGTCTTTTACATAATAATCTATTACTAATAAATTAAAAAAACCTAAGCAAACTACGTCTACTTAGGCTTTCTAATTAATCTCTTGTTAGTTCATTTGTAATACTTTTTGGTTTTCTATTGCATATATATAATCATCTATATACTCACCAATTCTATCTTTTAATAATGCTTCAGCTGTAAGCTCTAATTCATTATTTCTGATTTTTTTGTATTGAGTATGCATATATTGACTTACTAAAGTTAATGGAATTTCTATTTTACTTAGATTATCCATTAATTTTTCTAATGCAAAGTTTACTTCCTCTTGAGGTAAGTAATATCTACATCTATCTGATAAACCAAATATTCTATCAATCTTTACCTTTTCATTACTTCCTGAATAGTGATTTTTCCAGTTATTCGGATTTTTTATCATACTAAATTCAAGAATATCTCTAAATTTAGAAATTTCAAAATCAGGATTATATTTTAATAATTCTTTTTCCATTGCGTCTAATGCAAATGCACCTTCTCTAAATCCGTAAGTTAACGCTGGTCCAACTTTTAAAATTATATATCCATCTTCAACCATTTCTTTTAAAGCTGTAGGTGTTTGATAGTCTGTAGAATGTGCTTCAAACGCTAACTCTGGATAATCAGTTAATGCTGTGCTTAATTCGCTTGCAGCCTCTCTATTATATCCCCAAACTTGCTCACTACCAAATTCTACACCTGGTTGTACAACTACTCCTACTACATACTCCCATGAGCTTCCTACTCCATGTTTTTCAAAAGCATCTTTGAAAGTATCAATTGTATTTTTGAAGTTTCCTACCTTAGTTACAGATATTCCTTCTTCTTCCTCTTCTTCAACTTGAGCTCCTCCCGGTATAGGAACTTCACTACCTATTACATATACTGGATGAACAGCATCTGCATTTACTTCTAATAATTCTGAATATGCATTTTCAGCAACTGAACATAATGTAGCTGCTCTATCTGCTATTAAATCATCATTAAAGTTTCCATTTTCCATATCACCCTTTATAGGCATACTTGTATCTAAGTGAATTTTTGTAAATCCAGCTAAAACATATTCTCTTATTAATACTTTAGAGTTTTCCATAGCTTGCTCTGGATCTAACTTAGTCCAAGTTAATGGTCCTAAGTGATCTCCACCAAGAATTATTCTTTCCTTAGGAAAATTATTTTTCTCTGATAAATCATATATATAATTAACAAAATCCTTTGGAGTCATTCCTGTATATCCACCAAACTGATCCACTTGATTTGCTGTAGACTCAATTAATAAATGAGTGTCTCTATCTCTTAATCTTTCCATAGCTGCTTCAATTACATATTTGTTTGAGCAACATACAGAAACTATTCCTATGTTTTCTCCATCTTTATATCTTGTAACTATCTCTTTAATTGGATGTATCACAAAATCACCTCTCATAAAATTCTAATTATGCTCTACCATTACTTCCACATACCATTATTTTATGTGCAACTATAGCCTTCATAGCTTCCTTACCTGGTGTCATGTACTTTCTTGGGTCATTAGCTGTTGGGTTTTCTATAAAGTACTTTTTAACAGCATCTGAGAATGGTATTTTTAAATCTGTTGCTACATTAACTTTACAAATTCCTAATGATATAGCTTTTTTAACTAATTCATCTGGAACATCTGAAGCTCCATGTAACACTAGTGGAACATCTACTACAGCTCTGATTTCTTTTAATCTATCGAAATCAAGCTTAGCTTCACCTTTGTATAATCCATGAGCAGTTCCAATAGCTATAGCTAATGAATCTATTCCTGTCTTTTCTACAAACTCTTTAGCTTGTTCTGGATTAGTGTACATAGCATCTTTTTCATCTACAACTAGATCGTCTTCTTGTCCACCTAATCTTCCTAATTCTGCTTCTACTGTAGCATCGAATCTATGTGCATATTCAACGATTTCTCTTACAGTTTTTATATTATTTTCAAAATCTTCATGGGAAGCATCTATCATTGTTGATTTAAATCCTAAATCTACATAGTGCTTAATTGCTTCAACATCCTCATAGTGATCTAAATGTATTGCTACTGGTATATCATATTTTTTTGCTGCTACTTCAGCCATTGCTACTATATATTCTCCACCTGCATAAACAATTGTTGAAGGTGTTCCTGCTAATATTACTGGTGACTTTAATTCGGCTGCTGTTTCTACAACAACTTGTAGTGTTTCTAAGTTATGAATGTTGAATGCAGGTACTGCATATCCTTCTCTTTGTGCTTTCTTTAACATTTCTCTAGTTGATAATATATTTCCCATTACTAATCTCTCCCTCTGTTTTTTATATATTAAATTCCGTCAAATTCGTTTATTTCTTCTTCTTGTATTTCTTTTACAGATATTGCAAATGGCTTAACTGCATTTACTCCAGAATTTATAGCAAAGTCTACTAAGTCTGCTACTTCCATTCCATCTCTACATAATGCAACTTCTAAAACCATTCCTAAGTTAGTTCCTGCAACTACACCAATTTTCTTTTCTTGTAATTGTTGGCTTAATATAGCTGATACCTTAAATGGTGATCCCCCAACTAAGTCTGAAAGAACTATAACTTCATCTCCTAAAGTTGACATAGCTTCTTTTATTTTCACTTCTAAAGTTTCTGTATTATCATCAGCAGTAAAGTCAATTCCTATTAAGTTTTCTTGAGTCCCTGCAATTAGTTCTAATGAACTTAATAATCCTGTTGCAAAATTTCCATGTCCTGTTACTATTACGCCTATCATCTTATATCTTCCTCCGTGAAATAAATTTATTTATTATAAGGGTGTATTGTTACACCTTGAACTACTCTATTAACTGTTCCATCTGGTCTTGGATTATCAGGTGAAATTCCTAATTTTAATGAGCTAAATAATCCAAATACTTGTCCAAATAACATATAGTTAAATACTGTATAAACTTCTGGAACTTCTTTTCCACCAATTTCTAAGTATTTATCACATAATCCATTTAACTCATCATTAGCTTTATAGCTTATAACTGCTAACTTATGGTTTCCTGAATCACCATGGATTTCTCTTATTAAATCCATATCATAAAGATTTGTGTACTCATTAGTTGAATTCATGAATATTACTAAAGTGTTTCCATCGATTATTGATTTTGGACCGTGTCTAAAACCTAATACTGATTCACAAACTGTAACAGTTTGTCCACTTGTTAATTCAAGATTTTTAAGAGCCATTTCTTGACATAATCCTTTTAAAGCTCCTGATCCTAGGTAAACTACTCTTCCACAGTTAAAGTCAACTAAAGCTTTAACATCTTCCCACTTATGCTCTAAAATATAATTTCCTTGTTCTGCTACTGCTTTAACATATGCTTTATTTTCTTCTAAATTTTTAATATCAAATACTAATAATGAAGCTAATAACATACAGCTAAATGAGCTAGTCATTGCAAAACTCTTATCATTAGTTTCTTCTGGCATTAATAAGCAAAGGTTATCTTCACTTTGTCCTGCTTTCTTAGCAAGTTGTCCATCTTTATTACATGTAATAACCAGTTGAGCTATGTCTTTAACATTCTCTTCGAATATATCGTATGCTCCAACACTTTCAGGACTATTCCCTGATCTAGCGTAAGATACTAATATTGTCGGAGTATCTTCTTCAACAAACTCATGTGGATTTGAAACTAAATCAGTAGTTGCTATAGCTTCTACTCTTAGATTTAACTTTTTAGCTAAGTATAAGTAAATGCTATCTCCAACGTAATCTGATGTTCCAGCACCAGTTAATACTATTCTAGTATTGCTCTTTAACTTTTTATTTAAAAAACTTTCAATTCTTTCTTTATTTTCACTTACGATATCATAAGTTTTTTCCCACATTTCTGGTTGTTGTCTAATTTCTGTTGCTGTAAATGTTGCACCTAATTCTTGTAATCTTTCTCTAGTTAATCCAAAAAACATTCTCAATACCTCCTAAACTGTTAATGTCATCATTACCAGTTGTTATAAAAAAATTTTAGTTTTATTTATTTTATATAAGCAATATTTTTATTACTTATTGTTTAACTGTACTCTATACTTAAATTTATCTCCACGAGCGATACCTACTGTATATTCAATTAGCTTAGTGTTATCATAAGTGAATCTTTCTATCTTTAAACTAGGTGCTCCCTCTGAAATTTCTAAATAAATACTTTCTAATTTACCTGTTAAAATTGGTTCAAAATACTCTTCTGCTGATGCCAATTTAATATTAAACTCATTCATAAAAACATCATACATTGGCTTTTCTTCTAATTGAGCTTTTGTTAACCCTTCAAATGTATTAAATGGTAAATATGTTACCTCATACATCATAGGAATTCCATCTGCTTTTCTTATTCTCGTAATCTTATACATTAATTCGTCCTCGTGCACTTTATATACACGTGATACTTTGTCTCCAGCATGTGCAATCTCAAAGGATATAACTTCTGATGTCGGTTCTTTTCCTAGCTTTTTCATTTCTTCTGTAAATGAATAAAATGACATTAAATCTTGATTTAATCTTTTTGGTGATACAAAAGTTCCTTTTCCATGAATCTTATAAATGTATCCATCTTTTTCAAGTTCATCTAAAGCTTGTCTAACCGTTGTTCTACTTACATCATATGTGTCGCAGATCTCTCTTTCTGAAAGCAACTGTTCATGCTCATCCATATTTTTATTGATCTTATTAATTAATATATCCATCAACTGTAAATATAGTGGAGTTCGTGAATTCTTATCAATGCTATTCATTTTGTTATCACCCCATTATTCTATTGATAAATTATAACATATAATATGGAATATATCTAAACATTCATATAGAACTGTCTATATTCATAATATTAACAATTTTCATTGCAATTTGTCAAATACTTTTTAAAGTATTTTTTATATTTTTAAACTTAAATTTAAAGGCTTATACTTAACTATTAATTAAGTATAAGCCTTGTTTAAAATCTTATAATATTCCTACTAATTTACCAACTATACCAAGTATTATTGTTACTAATATTAACATAACTGGTGATTTACCTTTCTTAAGTAAAGCGTACATTAAGAAAGTATATCCTAGTGGTAAAAGATTTGGCATTACTGCATCTAAAACACCTTCTTGAAGTGCAACTTCTGCTTCACCAGCTCTAAGAACTAATGTAGTCTTTAAGTTAACCATTGAAGCTATAAGTCCACCAACAACTGTTAAACCAACAATTGAAGCAGCATGTGAAATCTTTTTAGTTTGTTCTTTTAATGTAGATATAGCTTTAACACCAGTGTTGTAACCATAGTTCATTAAGAAGAATCTTAATCCAAAGTGAAGTATGTTAAATAATACTAAGAACACGATTGGTCCAGCAATATTACCTTCCATAGCTAATGATGCACCGATACCAACAAATATTGGTAAAGCTGTTAACCAGAATAATGCATCTCCGATACCTCCAAGAGGTCCCATTGTAGCAACCTTGATTGCTCTTATAGTATTTCTATCTTGTTTACTTTCTTCCATTGATATTACTAGTCCCATTATGAATGTTACTAGGAAAGGATGTGTATTGAAGAATTCCATATGATCTTTCATTGAAGCTGATAAGTCTTCTTTGTTTGTATGAATCTTCTTTAATCCTGGTAATAAAGAATATAACCATCCACAAGCTTGCATTCTTTCATAGTTGAATGATGCTTGTAATAATAATGATCTCCAAGCCATTTTGTTAAGATCTTTTTTAGTTATTACTTTTTCTGTACTTGAATTTTTGTATCCTAAATTAGATTCCATCTTCATACTCCTCCTTTACAACTTGTACGCTTTGACCACTCTTTGCATTGTAGTCATATAATGCAATACATAATCCGATTAAAGCAAGTCCTAAGATTGGAACGTTGAAGTAAGTTACTAATACGAATCCACCTATTAAGAAAGCAACATATTCTTTCTTTAACATAATCTTTAATAACATTGCAAATCCGATTGCAGGCATCATTCCTCCAGCAACTGATAAACCATCAATTACTACTGTTGGAATCATTTCAACTATTGTTGTAGCTTTGTCTGCACCAAAGAATATTGGTAAGAAACCACAGATGAAGTATGAAATAAATAATACTACTAATCCCATATAGTTGATTTTGTCTATTCCAGCTGTGTTTGCTTCGTCAGAATATTTATCTGCCGTATGCATTACTGGTGAGAATGCTGTGAATAATAAAGTTATTCCAGCTTGTGCAGCTACTGCAAATGGAACTGCAATACCGATTGCTGCTTGAGGATCTAAGTTTCCTAGTATAGCTATACTAGTACCAATTATACCTCCAATAACAACGTTTGGTGGTTGTGCACCAGCAAGTGGTACCATCCCCATCCATACAAGTTCTAATGAAGCACCAACAATAAGTCCTGTCTTCATGTCCCCTAAAATAAGTCCTACAATAAGTCCTGTAACTATTGGTCTGTGTATGTGAGTTAACCCATCGAACATGTCGATCCCAGCAATACCAGCCCAAAGTCCAATTAATAAAGCTTGTACTAACATTTTTTCTCATCCTCCCTTTAATACTATTTTTATAGATATATGATTTAAAAAAATGAAAACTAATTAAAAAATATGTTTAAAGCTATTACTTAAATAACTGCATTTAAGTCTATTTCTGGTCTTTCGTCTGGAACTCTTCTTTGTTCTACTTTAACTCCAAGGTCCATAAGTCTTCTTAAAGTCTTTCTATCATCAGCATCAACTGAAACTGTTGAAGAAATTTGTTCTTTACCTTCACTAAAATGCATGTTTCCGATATTTAGTTCTTTTACTGGAACTCCACCTTCAACTAATCTTAAAACATCTTGTGGTGTCTTACATACTAAGAATATTTTTTGCTTAGGTGATGCTTTATCTATTACTTTGATTGTCTTCTCGATTGTAAAGAATCTAGTTTGAATTGCGTCTGGAACAACCATTTCCATTAAATTTTGTTGTACAGGATCATTTGCAACTGCATCATTTGCAACTAATATTAAGTTTGCTCCTAAATGATTTACCCAAGTTACCCCTACTTGTCCATGAATTAAACGATTATCTACTCTTGTTAATAATATATTTGGCATAACTGCACCTCCATAAAATCTTTACCTTTTAGTTTTTGAATGGTAATTACCACCCAATTACATTGTAAAGGTTTGCTGAGAAATTGTCAACCATTTTATGTATTTAAATTCTTCTTTTTACAATTATGTTTGTATTTTCTGTTTTTTCCTACATAAGTAGATTTTTTTCACTCTCTAAACCTTTACTTTTTAAATTTTTTTAATATTTTTTGTTAATATAAAGAATATGTTGTATTAACTGTTAATTACCAGTTGGTTGCTTTACTCTAAAGAACATTAAATAACTAAGTATGTTTATACTAGAAATTAATATTAAGAATACCCATGTAAATTCTATTGATACTAAGCTCATAATTAGCATATATAAAACTGTACTAGTTATAAACATCATAACCAACATCCATTCTCTCATGCTCTTTTGACTCTTATTTAATATTTCCATCATTTGCTTTTCAGTAATATCTTTTCCTTCGTACTTTTTAGCTAATGTATTAGCTGCAATTGAAGTAGTTACTTTTTTACTTATAAAATCTCCTATAAATATTATAAATACACCTGATATAGCCACTACAAATAATTGATAATTAGATATATCTATAGAAACTAGCATTGATATAAGCTTAAATGCTAAAAATAGACTACCTCCAACTAATAAAAAGATCGGTGCTGCAAATAGTAAAATCATAAATGCGTATTTCATATTTTCTTTCAATGCTTTTTCCTTATTAATCACTGATGTAAATACTAATGTTCCTACAAAAGCAAATAATATTATTCCTAATGTTAATATAATATATTGCATATTACTCATCCCCTTTAGTAAATTTATATGTTGTTAATTTCTCTTATATAACTACTTATATCGCTATTTTTAAAATATTATTATAAAAAATAGAGGTTTTTAATTACCTCTATTTTTTATTTTTAACCTTCCATTATTTCTTTATAATTTAAAGGAATATCATTTCCACCTAATTTATACGCTAATAATGCAGCTCCATTCCATGGCTCTAGTTCTGGTTCTTGAATTTTGCATTTTAATCCTGCTTCTTCAGTCATTCTTGTTAAAGGTTCAAGTATATGTCTTCCAGCCTTAAATACTCCACCAGTATATGAAACTACAAATTCTTCAGTAAATTCTAATGTTTTTGATAATGACTTAATATGTTTAAATAAATTCTCTGCTGCTTCTTCAAATATTCTCTTAGCTGCCGGACACCCTTCTTCTGCTGCTAAGAAACATACCTTAGAAAATCCTGCAAGTTGCGTTCTATCTTGCTTTAATCTATTAAATACTATGTCAACTATTTCAAAATCATAGCTTATATTGTATTCTTTTTCTAAAATATCTACTAAAACAGTTTTTTCGTTTCTTCCATCTTTTTGTTTTGTATATTCATTTATTGTTCTAATTCCTATCCAATATGCACTAGCATCATCACCTATACCAGGCCCCCAACCACCGCATCTAGCTAACTTTCCAGCTTCATTTCTTCCATAAGCTATACTTCCTGTTCCTGCAACCATATTAATCCCCGGTTTACACGCAGTTCCTGCTGCCCAACCATTAACAGCATCATTATCTATCATATAAGGAACTTCTATAACTTCTTTAATTGCTTCATCTATTTTAATTTTATCTTCTTGACTTTCACCATATCCTGGAACACCTGCAAAAACAAATGCAATCTCCTTAGCTTCTATACTAGCTTCTTTACATAAATTAGATATGTTTGTTGTAATTTCTTTTTTTAATCCCTCTATACCAACTTGATGAATATGAATAGTAGTGCTTTCACAATCTCCAACCTTCTCTAATTTATCGTTTACAAGTAGGTAACGAGTTTTTGTTCCTCCACCATCAATCCCTAAATAATACATTTTTGTACCTCCAATAATCTCTCATAAATATAACAGCTTGTACTAAATATTTTGCTTTTTATATTAAAAATTTACACCTTACTCGGAAATTTCAAAATATTCATACTGTACCTTTATTATACCTCCACTTTTTAACATTTCCAACATTTTTTTATTTAATTTCAATAAAAAGAAATAAACTCACTCATTTTTCATCTGAGTGAGTTTATTTTTTAACTTTAAACTTTTATATCATTTTCTCTAGCATAATAAAATAGATATTGTTGTGCTAAACCTGAAAGATTTCCAAACTTATCACGTGCAAAAACTCTCATTTTATTTAATGAAACATCTGGTGCAACATAAAAATGAATCATAGCTCTTTTAACCCAAACATCTACTGGGAATGATGAATGTTTAGCCATAGAAAATAACATTATACAATCTGCAACCTTTGCTCCAACACCCATGAATTTTTGTAATGCAATATGACAGTCATCATCATTTAAGTTTTTTATGTATTCTAAATCATAATCTAATATTTCTGGTCTTTCTTCATAATTTGAAGGATTTTTCTCATAGTCCTCTTTCGTTTCAATTGCTTCATTAACTTTTCCAATTGTATCTACTATGTATTTACTTCTAAATGATGCCCCTGTTGATTGAATTTCTTCAAGAGTTGCACCTTTTATTTGATCTGGCATAGGAAAAGTATGATACTCTACACCCTTATACTGGATTTTATTTCCCCATTTTTCACATATTTTTTTAACAGTTTTTTTAATTGATGGAATACTATTTCTTGCTGAAATTATAAAACTAATTAACATTTCAAATGGATCTTGATTTAAAATTCTAATTCCATATCCAAATTCAACACTATTTTTTAATATCTCATCTTTTGCTAACTCGTCTTTTATAGTAGAGTATTCTCTTTCTAAATCAAAATAATTAATCCAAATTTTATTAAAATCATCTTTATTTGTATTTAATATAGTTACATCATCACCATTTTGAATTACTTCTATAACTCTTCCATATGCAATAATTATATAATTAGTATCACTTATTTTATCCCATCTAAAACATTGACCACATTCAAGAATTTGTTTTATATTAAAATTTCTAGTTCCTTCTATTATTACTTTATCATTTTCAAAAATTACATTTTTAAAGTCCATTTCTTCACCTCATGTATCACTTTCAATACATTAATTATCCCTCATATATAAACGAACTATACTCTATTTTACTCTGTAAATTTTATATTCCCCAATATATTTATCTACAATTTCTTCTAATGTTCTTGCTGCTACTAACATCATATGTAAACATCTATCTTCATCATTTTTTCTATATTTTGACTTTAATTCATTACAATTTAACGTCCCCAAATTATCGTTAAATTTATTCATAAATTCTAAAGTCATTTCTTTTACATGTGGACTTTTATGTCCACTTTCCTCTGTAAACATTATACCTATTGCAGCTATTGCTCCCGTAGCTCCACCACATATACTTTCAATAGCCATTCCACCACCAAAAGAAGCCATAGCTTTAATAGTTTGTTTAGATAAATCTAAATCATATTGCTCATTTACAGCTACTAACATACATTCAGCACAATTCAAATCATACTTTTTATCGTAATACTTTTCAGTTCTTTGTACTAAGTTCATACTTTCCCTCCTTTTTTAATTGATTATATCATAAATTTTTCCTTTATAGCAAAATAAGGATTCAGCAAAACTGAATCCTTACCTATCTAAAATAACACTAGGCATATGGAGTTATTTTATAATCATTTAAAATTATTATTAATAATTATAGAATCCTCTTCCTGATTTTCTTCCTAACCATCCAGCTCTAACATACTTTCTTAAAAGGCTGCTAGCTCTGTACTTAGTGTCTCCTGTTTCATTATATAAAACATCCATTATAGCAAGACAAACATCTAATCCTATAAGATCTCCTAATGCTAAAGGTCCCATTGGGTGATTAGCACCAAATTTCATAGCTGTGTCTATATCTTCAACTGAAGCAATTCCTTCTTGAAGGATACATGAAGCTTCATTTATCATTGGGATAAGTATTCTGTTAACTACAAATCCTGGAGCTTCTGCAACTTCTACTGGTTCTTTACCTATAGCTACTGATAATTCTTTTACAGCATCATAAGTTTCTTGTGAAGTAGCCATTCCTCTGATAATTTCAACTAACTTCATTACTGGAGCTGGGTTAAAGAAATGCATTCCTATAACTTTATCAGTTCTCTTTGTAGCTGATGCAACTTCAGTTATTGATAATGATGAAGTATTTGAAGCTAAAATTGTTGACTCTTTACATATTTGATCTAATTCAGCAAATATTTGTTTCTTTATTTCCATGTTTTCAATAGCTGCTTCTACTACTAAATCACAATCTTCAGCTAATTTCATATCAGTAGTTCCTGATATTCTTGAAAGTATAGCTTCTTTATCTTCTTCTGTCATTCTTCCTTTAGCAACTTGCTTACTTAAACCTTTGTTGATTCCAGCGATTCCTCTTTCAACAAATTCTTCTTTTATATCTCTAACGATAACTTCATAACCTTTTTGAGCGAAAGCTTGAACGATTCCAGCTCCCATTGTTCCAGCTCCAAGTACAAAAATCTTTTGCATAATAATTCCCTCCTAAATTCTACTTATATACCATAATTTAAACCCTAATACGTTTAATTTTTATTAAACTATTTATGTTAATTTGTTTAAACAATGGACAATAAAATCATTGTCCATTGTTTATCTCATAAAATACTATTCTGCTTCTTTAATTGCCTTTAATTGTGCAGTCATTTCTGGTACTACTTTAGCAATATCTCCAACTATAGCATAATCAGCAACCTTCATGATTGGAGCATCAGCATCTTTGTTGATAGCAATAATCATATCTGAATCTTGCATACCAGCAACGTGTTGGATAGCTCCTGAAATACCACAAGCTATATAAATGTTTGGTCTTACAGTCTTACCAGTTTGTCCAACTTGGTAATCTCTTTCAATCCAACCATTATCAGTAGCAGCTCTTGAACCAGCTACTGTTCCACCTAATACCGAAGCAAGTTCTGATAATAATTCAAAGTTTTCCTTAGAACCAACACCTCTACCACCTGAAACTATAAAGTTAGCTTCACTTATATCAACTATATCCTTGTTTTCTTTAACTATTTCTACAATTGTAGTTCTAATATCACTAGCTTCTAAGCTTACATTAACATTTTCTATAGTGAAATCCCTTTCTTCAAGTGGAAGTTTTGAGAATACTCCTGGTCTAACTGTAGCCATTTGTGGTCTGTGATCAGGACATGCTATAGTAGCCATTAAGTTACCACCAAATGCTGGTCTTGTAGCTAATAAATCTCCATTTTCAACTTCTACATCTAAAATTGTACAGTCAGCTGTTAATCCTGTTGATAATCTAGCTGCAACTCTTGGACCTAAATCTCTTCCTACAAAAGTAGCACCTATGAATAATATTCCTGGCTTTCTTTCGCTAGCTAAGTCACAAATTACCTTAGTATATCCATCAGTTGTATAATTTTTTAATAATTCACTTTCAGCAACTAAAACTTCATCTGCTCCATGCTTACCTAAGTTTTCTGCTAATCCTTGTACGTTATCACCTAATAAAAGGGCTGTTAATTTTACGCCTAATTTATCTGCAATCTTTCTTCCTTCACCAAGTAATTCTAGAGAAACTTTTTGAAGTTCTCCTCCTCTTTGCTCAGCAAATACCCAAACGCCTCTGTAATCTGCTATATTCATCTTCCTTACCTCCTAATATATCCTAGATATAGTGTTTTTCTTTTAATTTTCCTAACACATATTTTACAGCTTCTGGAGCAACTTCTTTAACTATTTCTCCTGCTCCCTTAGTTTCTTTTGTCATTGATTTTTTAACCTTAGTAGGTGAACCCTTTAATCCTAATTCAGCCTTATCTACTTCTATATCATCAGCTGACCAAACTTGTATTTCTTTGTTAGCTGTATCGAAGATATATTGAACGTTCATATATCTTGGCTCGTTTAATTCTTTTATAGCTGTTAAAAGAACTGGAGCTTGAACCTTTATTAATTCATATCCATCTTCTAATGCTCTATTTACTAATAATCCATCTTCTTCAACTTTTACGTCTTGAACGTAAGTTACTTGAGGTATATCTAAATGTTCAGCTATTTCTGGTCCTACTTGAGCAGTATCTCCATCGATAGCTTGTCTTCCTGCGAAAACTACATCATATTTTAATCTTTTTAATGCTCCTGCTAAAGCTTTTGAAGTTGCTAGTGTATCAGCCCCTGCAAATGCTCTATCTGTAATAAGAATTGCTTCATCAGCTCCCATACATAAAGCTTCTCTTAAAGCATTTTGTGCTTGAGGTGGCCCCATGCTTAATACTGTAACAGTTGCACCTGAAGTTTCTTTTATTCTTAAAGCTGCTTCTAAAGCATGCTTGTCCTCTGGGTTTATTATTGAAGGAACACCATCTCTTATAAGAGTTCCTGTTTTTGGATCTATTTTAACAGCCGTTGTATCTGGAACTTGCTTTAAACAAACTACTATATTCATCTATAAGTCCTCCTCTATTATCTTAATTCGCTTCCTGCGATAACCATTTTTTGAACTTCTGAAGTTCCTTCATAAATTTCAGTTATCTTAGCGTCTCTCATCATTCTTTCTACTGGGTATTCTTTAGTGTATCCATATCCACCAAAGATTTGTACTGCTTTAGTTGTAACATCCATTGCTACTTCTGCAGCATATAATTTAGCTCTTGCAGCTTCTACTGAATAAGGCTTCTTAGCTTCTTTTAAGCAAGCAGCTTTATATACTAAGTATCTAGCAGCTTCTATTTTTGTATTCATATCAGCTATCATCCATTGTAATCCTTGGAATGCTGATAATGATCTACCAAATTGTTTTCTTTCTTTCATGTAAGCTACAGCTTCTTCGTAAGCACCTTCAGCTATACCTAATGCTTGAGCAGCTATACCAATTCTTCCTCCATCAAGAGTCTTCATTGCTATACCAAACCCTTTACCTTCTTGACCTAATAAGTTTTCTTTTGGTACTATACAGTTTTCCATTATTAATTCAGTTGTTGAAGATGCTCTAATTCCAAGCTTTTCTTCTTTCTTACCAATTGAGAAACCTGGGAAGCTTTTTTCAACTACGAAAGCTGAAATCCCTCTAGTTCCTTTGCTCTTATCTGTCATAGCAAATATTATAAATGTTTCAGCATATCCACCATTTGTTATGAATATTTTTGAACCATTTAATACATAATGGTCACCTTCTAAAGTTGCTACAGTTTGTTGTCCTGCTGCATCTGTACCAGCACCTGGTTCAGTTAATCCAAAAGCACCTAACTTTCTTCCTGATGCAAGATCTGGTAAGTATTTAGCTTTTTGATCCTTGTTACCAAATTCGTTTATTACAGATCCACAAAGTGAAGTATGAGCTGATACTATAACCCCTGTTGTTCCACAAACCTTTGATAACTCTTCAACTGTTAATATATATGAAAGTACGTCTCCACCAGCTCCACCAAATTCTTTAGCGAATGGGATACCTAACATACCTAACTTAGCCATCTTTTCTACATTTTCCATTGGAAATCTTTCAGTTTCATCGATTTCAGCAGCAATTGGTTTAACTTCGTTTAATGCGAACTCTCTAACCATTTGTTTTACTAATTCTTGTTCTCTCGTTAATTCGAAATTCATTAATTTTACCTCCTTATGATTACCTAAATAAATTCAAACTTTTAAGACAATTTTCTTTTTAAATAATTTTCTGATTATTTATTTTGGAAATTTTTATTTCTTCTTTCTATGAAAGCAGACATTCCTTCTGTTTGATCTTCTGTTAAGAAACATTTACCAAAGTCTTCTGCTTCTATTTCTATAGCTTTATCTATATCAACTTGCATCCCTCTATTAATAGCATCTTTACATAATTTAACTGCTATTGGAGCATTAGCTATTATCATATTTGCCATTGATTTAGCTTCTTCCATTAAATTTTCTAATTCAACTACTTTGTTAACTAAACCAATTCTTAAAGCTTCATCAGCTTTTATTATTGCACCTGTGTAAATTAATTCTTTAGCTTTTCCTTCACCAACTAATCTTGGTAATCTTTGAGTACCACCAAATCCTGGTGTTATTCCTAAACCTGATTCTGGTTGAGCAAATTTAGCTTTTACTGAAGCTATTCTTATGTCACAAGACATCGCTAACTCACATCCACCACCTAAAGCAAATCCTGAGATTGCAGCAATAACAGGCTTGTCTAAGTTTTCTAATCTTCTGAATACTTTGTTTCCAAGAAGACCAAATTCTCTACCTTGTTCTTCACTTAAGTCTTTCATTTCAGCAATATCAGCTCCTGCTACAAATGATTTTTCACCTGCACCAGTTAAAATAACACAATAAATATTGTTGTCATTTTCTAAATCAGCTACAACTGTGTCAATATCAGTTAATGTTTCTGAATTTAAAGCATTTAATGCTTTTGGTCTATTAATTGTAACAATAGCCAAATTACCTTCTTTTTCAAGAATTACATTTTTTAATTCCATCTTAAGGTCCTCCCTTTTATCCCCATTATTAAAATTTTAGAAAGAAAATATATAGAAGTTCTAATAAGTTCTGATTTACTATATATTTTCAATATTACCTACCATAAATTTAATATTTAATATTGCTCTTGACCATATAAGCAACATCAAATTGTCGTAATAATCACTTTTTTCGAATCTTTGTTAATCTTCTAACAATTATAGCGAAAAAATAATTGAAGCTTTCGACTTCAATTATGATTATAAACTTTAGATATTTTTTTTGCAATAATTATTTGAAATTTAAGATATTTTTTACAATTTTTCCTTATTCATCTTCTTTGTGTAGTAAATAAATTAACGTTAATAGACTTTCTGAAAGATGTACATTTTCAACTATTACGTCTTCTGGTACAACTAAATCAACAGGTGCGAAGTTCCATATACCTTTTATTCCACCTGCAACCAATATATCACAAACTTTTTGTGCATTTATTCTCGGAACACAAATCATACCAATATCTATGCTATTTTTACTTAAAAATTCCTCTAGATTGTCTATATCTTGAATTTCTATTCCTCTCATTCTTAATCCTATTAATTTTGGATTAGCATCAAATATACCATCTAAAGATAATCCAAGTTCAGAAAATCTACTATAATTTGCAACCGCCTGACCTATATTTCCTGCCCCAACTATTAATGTTCTATATTCTTTATTTAACCCTAGTATAAGACTTATTTGCTTGTATAAATCTTTAACATTGTATCCATAACCTTGCTGCCCAAAATCACCAAAACAGTTTAAATCTTGTCTTATTTGAGAAGCTGTAAATCCAATTTTCTCACCAAGTTCTTTAGATGAAATTCTATCTACATCATTTCTCATTAACTCTTGTAAATATCTATGATATTTTGGTAATCTCTTAATTACAGCCATAGAAATATTCTTTTTCTTTTCCATACTGTACCTTCTCCTTAACAACTTATTTTTATTAGTTTAGTCTTAATATCACTAATAAAGACTCTATATTCTATATTTTAACACTTTTCTAATATTTTTAGAACAACTTTAGTTATCTATTTAACAAACCTTATAAAAAACTTAATAACCCTAGATGTTCTATTAGTATTTTTAAACCTATTAAAACTAATATTACTCCACCAATAACTTCGGCTTTTCCTTGTAATAAGCTACCTACAGCCTTTCCTATATAAACCCCTACTATACATATTACTAATGTTGTTAATGCTATAATTAATGCTGCACTAATTATATTTACACTTAACGCTCCAAAAGTAATCCCTACAGCTAAGGCGTCTATGCTCGTTGCTATAGACAATAAGAATAATTTCTTATTTGAATATACTGTGTCTTCCTCTTCCACTTCTCCACTTAATCCCTCATATATCATTTTCATTCCAATTATACCTAATAGTATAACTGCAATCCAATGATCTACACCTTCTATATAAGCCTTAAAATTATTTCCTAGTATCCATCCTATAACAGGCATTATACCTTGCGCTATTCCAAAAAATAAACCTGCTTTTATTGCCATTAATCTTTTATTCTCATTTTTAACCTTAAATCCCATAGTTAATGAAACTGCAAATGCATCCATTGCTAATCCTATAGCAATAAAAAATATACTTAAAATCCCCATTTTTTATACTTCCTCTCTCATTATAAGCTGTATGTTTTTTGTGTTTTTTAAACTAGACTAATTAATTTCAATAAAATTTGTTATTTCCAAATTTATCATTTTTCCTTATGATATTTAAAAAAGGAGACTTATGTATAACGTAGCAGATCCGTTATACATAAGTCTCCCAATTTATACAAAACCTAGATAAACCATTGATTTATCTAGCTTTGTAATCAAGATCAGCGATCTTGTATGCTTCCCTTATGCCTGAAATATTTTCAACCTAATTCATTATATTTAATATGATGAAATTTGTCAACAGATATTAATCTACTTTAAAGTATTTGCATAATTTACTATTTTAAACTACAAATTATTACATTTTAATTTATTTTAAACATCTAACAGAATTTAATACTGCTAAAATAGTAACTCCTACATCAGCGAAAACCGCTCCCCACATATTTGCTATTCCCATAGCTCCTAATATTAATACAAATATTTTTATTCCAAGTGAGAATATAATATTTTGCCATAATATTTTATTAGTTTTTCTGGCTACCTTAATAGCTTCAACTAAAGACTCCGGATCATCATTCATTAAAACGACATCAGCCGCTTCTATTGCCGCATCTGATCCTATAGCTCCCATCGCAACACCAATATCTGCTCTAGCTAATACAGGGGCATCATTTATCCCATCACCAACAAAAGCAACTTTTCCATTTCCAACTTTATTAGATAATATATTTTCTATTTTATCAACTTTATCAGTTGGTAAAAGCTCGTAATATACATTATCTATTTCTAGCATATCTCCAACCTTTTCTCCAACTGCTTTTCTATCTCCAGTTAGCATAACTGTTTTTAATACACCTATTTCTTTTAAATCTTTTATTGCTTTCTTTGAGTTTTCTTTTATTTCATCAGAAATAATTATATTTCCTTTATACTCATTGTCAATTGCAATATGAACTATTGTACCTATAGTGTCTTCATTTTTAAATGCAATATTAAATTTTTTCATTAACTTTTCATTTCCTAATAACACTGTGCTATTATTAATTATTGCCTTTATTCCATGCCCTGATACTTCTTCATAATCTTTTATTTTATTTTTATCTATTTCTTTACCATAAGCACTTACTATTGATTGTGCTATTGGATGATTTGATAATGATTCACCTATTGCAGATATTTCTAAAAGAATATTTTTATCTATATTAATTTCATTTATTTCAACAACCTTGAAAATTCCCTTTGTTAAAGTACCTGTCTTATCAAATACTACTGTATCTATATCTTTTAATCCTTCTAAATAATTTCCACCCTTTACTAATATCCCTCTTTTAGATGCACCACCGATTCCAGCGAATAAACCTAAAGGAATAGAAACTACTAAAGCACATGGACATGACACAACAAGGAATATAAGTGCTCTATATATCCAATCTTGGAAGCTAGCTGAGGGTAAAAGAAGTGGTGGTATAACTGCAAGTGCTAATGCTGAAAATACCACTATTGGTGTATATACTTTTGAGAATTTTGTTATAAATTTCTCAGTAGGTGCTTTTTTACTTGAAGCATTTTCAACTAATTCTAAAATTCTTGAAACTGTTGATTCTTCAAATAACTTTGTTACCCTTACCTTTATAACTCCACTATTATTTATATAACCAGCTAATATTTCTTCATTTTGTTTTATTTCTCTAGGAACAGCTTCTCCAGTTAAAGCAGATGTATCAACAAAACTACTTCCTTCTACTACTACTCCATCTAAAGGCACTCTTTCCCCTGGCTTTATTAATATAACATCATCTATTTTAACTAACTCTGGAGATACTTTTTTCTCAACATCTCCCTCTAATATATTCGCATAGTCAGCTCTAATATCCATTAATGATGTTATAGATTTTCTTGATCTATTAACAGCATATGATTGGAACATTTCTCCTACTTCATAAAATAGCATTACAGCAACACCCTCTGGTAATTCACCAATAAAGAATGCTCCTAAAGTTGCTACAGTCATTAAGAAGTTTTCATCAAAAATTTCACCTCTTAATATATTTCTACAAGCTGTTAAAACAACCTTGCCCCCGATTAAAACATAGGCTAATGCAAATAAAACTATTGAAATGCTTACATTTTCTGGAGATATAATTGCTATAAAGTATATTATAGCACCAATGATAAGTCTTAAATTTTCTTTAATAATACTAACTAAGCTATTATCATTACTAGTTTTTTTATTTACTTTTTCACTTTCTATTACTGATTCATGAGTATCTGTGCACTTTGAATCAGTACAAACATTATTTTGCTTTAATTTTACTGAATTTCTATTTGATATATTGTTGCTCTTTTCCATAACCTTAACATCTGGCTCTAAACTCTTAACAATTTCTTTTACTTTATCCACAATTATTTTCTTATCTATTGATTCTTTATACTCAACTAACAAAAGTGATGTTGAAAAGTTTAAGTTTGCTTCTATAACATCCTCTAGTTTATTTACTCGCTCTTCTATTTTATTTCCACAATTGGCACATGTTAAACCTGATAATATAAGCTTAATTTTTTTTGAATTTTCCATATCTAATCCCCCTTTGATATTTATTCTATAATATGCTTAAAACCTTCATCGAATATATGCTTTATATGATCATCAGCTAGTGAATAATAAATAACTTTTCCTGATCTTCTAAAATTAACTAACCTATTATTCTTTAGTACTCTCAATTGATGTGATACTGCTGATTGACTCATATTTAATAATGCTGCTAAATCACATACACATAGCTCTGCTTTAAATAGAGCACAAAGTATTTTTATTCTAGTAGAATCTCCAAAGGCTTTAAATAACTCTGCTAAGTCATAAAGTACAATATCCTCTGGAATTGACTTTTTAACCTCTTCTACAACATCTTTATGAATTATATTGCTTGAACAACTCTCTATTATATTTACGCTACTCATAAATTACCTCCTTCATATGAACACATGCTCATATGTTTGTTTTTTATTATTATATGCTAATCATACTAAAATTGTCAACTTTATAATAAATTTATTATAAATAAAAAAAGCTTGGAATATTCCAAGCTTAAATCACTAATGATAAATGATTTTTAATTTTTTCATTTAGTATTACTTCTTCTAAAATCATGTTTATAATACTATCACATATATAATAGGCAAAGGTTAAATCATGTTTATAATCTATTTTTCCCTCATATTCATCCTGCAATTTCATAATATAATCAGTTATCTCTTCAGAACTTAAATGTGAATTAATATCTTTACTAATTTTAAATTCCTTTGCTACCTTTGCTAAATCTTTCTCATATAATATATGATCTTTCATATAATTAGGATTTTTAAATTCCCATCTTTTATTATGTGGTACACAAAAGAAATCACATAAAAAATGACACACAACTCCTAGTTCTTGATTAAATTTTTTTGGTGAGTATTTTGTATATATGTCTTGTAAAGTAAGTGAAGATAAAAACTCTATTTTCTTTATTACCATTTCAAAACTTTCATCTAAGTAATGTTTTTTAAGCTTATATTTAGATACACAATCTGGCTTAATATTTCCCCAAATAAACTGTGATTCATTAATAAGAAATACTTTATCTTCATCAATGTTTTTTATAAAGTTTTCTGCTAACATTTTATGCGTATTCATCAACATTTATAGTCACCTCACTTTATACTCGAAGCATAAGTTATATTATTATCTTAGTACTATTTTCTATATAAATCAATTTATTATTACTGTACACATAACCATAAGTTATCTCGTATATTATCCGATATGATAATTCTATTTTATTAACACATAGTAGTTATTGTGTTTAAAACAAAAAAAAATTCGTTTCTTTTTTGTTTTTAGAAACGAATTTTTTTAATTATTTAAATGAATTTTTCATATTCCTTTTTTTCACTTAAATCATTAAGCAAATGCTTTATCTCTTGGTCTTTATTGCTATCCATCACTAATATTACATCACCTGCATCAACTATAACTAAGTCTTTTACACCTAATCCTATAACAAGGCTTTTTCCTGGAAAAACAGAGCAGTTTTCACATTCTTGTAAATATACATTGTTCTCTCCATTGTTATTTCTGTAACTATCTAAATATCTACTTAACGCTGAAAAACTTCCTATATCGTCCCATATGAACTCACTTTTTATTACGAATGCCTTTCTAGTTTTTTGCATTATTCCAAAATCAATTGAAATACCATCTATTAAATTGTATTGCTCTTTAATAATTTCCTCTTCATTTTCCTCTCCTATATGCTTATATATCTCCATAAGAGACTTATATAGTTTCGGAAGGTATCTTTCAATCTCTCTTAAAATAACATCTGCTCTAAAAACAAACATTCCTGAATTCCATAAGTAGGTTCCTTTTAACAAAAAATCTTTTGCCACTTCGATATTAGGTTTTTCTGTAAATCTTGCAACCCTATAGCTAGGTATTTCTCCTACCACTCGTTGTCCCATCTCAATATAGCCATAGCCTGTTTCAGGTCTACTTGGAGCTATTCCTATGGTTACTATGCCTCTTTTTTTATTAGCAATTTCTACCGCTTGTGATAATGTTTCTATATAATTCTTGTTTCCTTCTATATGATGGTCAGAAGGTAATACTACCATTACAGCATCACTATCTCTTTTTAATAGTTTAACTGCTGATAGTCCAATACAAGTTGCAGTTTCTTTATTTTCAGGTTCTGTAAAAATATTATTCTTATTTATGCTAGTTAGCTCTAGTCTTATTTTGTCTTGATAATCCTGATTTGTAACTACATAAATATTTTCCTTCTCAATTAAAGGAGTTATTCTATCTACTGTGTTTTCTAAAAAACTTTTGTTGTTTATAACTTTTAAAAATTGTTTTGGTTGATTGGATCTTGATAGAGGGTACAGTCTAGTCCCCTTTCCTCCAGCTAGTATTAGCCCGTATATCACGAATTTTCAACTCCATGTAATACTTTACTTCATTATATGCGTACTATTGTCATTTTGTGAAATATTTAGTCCACTTATAAGTTAGTCACATTTAATTCTATGCACATATTCTGTTTAGTATAATAAAAATATAATTTAAAATTTATTATATATTGACATACTAACTTAGTAGTCTTATAATTCTATTAAATGATATTTCTTTTATTAAAGGGGAGTAGTAGTAAATATAGCGTCAACAATCGCGGCATAAAAGCCTGGTGCTATATACCATTTTGGTTACGAGACTTTTAATATAGTTTCTCTATGAAGAAACTATATTAAAGGTCTCTTTTTCTTTTTAGCTATTGATTAATTTTACAATTATTGAATATAATAACATTTATACTAATTTAAAGAGAGGTGTACTTATGGAATCAACTAACGAATTTATTAATTTTATTACTAACGCAATACAAAGCTTTGGATATATAGGCATTTTTATTGCAGTCTTTTTAGAATATGCTTGCCTACCACTACCAAGCGAAATTCTACTTCCATTTATAGGTCTTTTAGCATCTTATGATAACTTTGGATTTATTCCAGCTATTATAGTCAGTATAGTTGCAGGTCTAATAGGATCTACTATTTGTTATCTTCTTGGATATTTTGGTGGTGCTCCAATAATAGAATGGTTAACAAATAAATCTCCTAGCACAAAAAAGAGTGCTGAAAAAATCAATTCATTTTTAGAAAAGTATGAAAAGGCAGCTGTTTTCTTAGCTAGACTATTACCTCTTACTAGGACTTATATATCTATAGCAGTTGGCGCTGTAAAAATGAAGTATTCAGAATTTATTTTATATTCATTCGGTGGAATAACTATTTGGAACATAATTTTAATATCCTTAGGATATTTCTTAGGAGAAAATACAGATTTAATACAAAAAGTTCTAAAACAATATAGTGTGATTGCTATATTAATCGGATTATTAATACTTATTTTTATCACATACAAATTAGTTAAAAAATATAAA
>NZ_JBOFYU010000260.1:0-2046 GCF_051654825.1 Clostridium sp. | reverse complement strand
GAGTAATCACTGGATCTTCAAGAGTAATTTGCTGGCTAGTATTTTTACGAAACATAGATGTTCCTCTTTCAAGTTTTTGCTTTATTGTACCATATTTAGAGCATGTAGTAATAAAAACTAGCCTTTTTGTGGGCTAATCTTAATTATTCTATCGCTTAATTGTGTTGATTTTAATTGTATTTTTTGACTTTTATATTTAATTGTTCTATAATTTATTTATCTTGTTTAAAAAGGAGTTATACCTATGCTATTTTTATCCTCTAAGAATAAAAGCATTGTCCATAAAATCCTTTCTTTTACTTTAGCCATTGTTATTTTAACTACTACTGTAAACATTGGCTTACTTTTACTGAGCCGACATCGTATTACTACGCTAAAAATTGAAGACCAAGAAAACTACATTGATTTATATGCTTATTCCACAGATCACATTTTCACTGCCCTTACCAATATTCTTACTTACATAGAAAATTCTCATGCTGTACAGGATGTTTTCTCTACCAGAACCTATTCTGCCCATGACTATATCAAAGTACAGCAAGATATTTTTAATCTTCTTTCTACTTTTACTATTACATCTGATACAATACAGGAAGCCTTGATTTTCTCTAGCAATGATGACTTTCTTTATACGAATAATGGCCTGATCAAACCTAAAACATTTTATGCTAACCGTTTTGAATCAGACTATGCAAGCTGGTTAACTACTATTTCAAAAGCTTATCCTTCTCCCTCACTGATTAAACTCCTTACACTCGCAAATGTATTTGATCATACTTTAAAATCTATCCCCAGTGATGAAAGGCAAATCTTTATTTTAAATTAATCCCATGAAATTTTGGCTAGTAATTCCCCAATCTCCCTTGATCATTTCTTTGAGTTTGAAAATCAAACCTCTATTAGTCAAAGTAGTTACTCTCCTCAAAATGGACTTACTTCCGTACTCACTTCCACACTTGAGGGACTTTATTATGTTATCTGTACACCTAATCAACTACTTTTCAAAGGATTAAATTCAATTTTTATTATTTCTATTTTAATTTCTCTGATTCTAATGGGGACACTTCTCTTGCTTTCAATTAAATTTTCCTCTAGTTTGTATGCCCCTTTCCGCACTACTCTAGATGTTTTGAAGGATATCAATGTTGCGCCACTCCCCACTAATTCTATCAATGAATTAGAGTTTATTAAAAATCAAGTTTTACAAATTGCTTCTATTAATCATAACCTCAAAAATAAAATTAGTGATTCAACCCAGCTGATTTTTGAATCGATTTTATTAAAACTTATTATGGGCAATGAAAATGCAAATAAGACCCTTATTGAAACCACTCATTATGGCTTAGGTTTTGGAGAAGGCCTATATAATACTTTTGTTATACGATGGATCTCCCTACTACTAGTGAGGAACTATTTTTCACCGAATATCGTGAGCGTTTACATCAATTGATTCTCTCACATACATCCTTTTCTACTCTAAAAATTATTGAACCCAGACAAAATGAGTTAACCATCGTCAGTTATTACAATCATGCAAACCAATATACAGAAGCTATCAATACTTATCAGCTTCTTGCCAATCGCCTTACACAACTTATTCCTCATGCCACATTCTACATTGGTTGTAGTCCTTACACTACTAGTATTATTCACTTAAATGATTGCTATCAGCAGTCCCTTCAAATGATTAGACATCGTAATATTAAATCCACTGATTCTATTATTCTAGAAGATGTCAGTCATTATGATATCCAACCCTATCTACCTAGTCATTTTGAATCCGAAATAGAAGCCATGCTAGATAGCGAACAAAAAGAACCTGCCAAAAAATATATTCTTTATATTTTAGAACGTAATTATAAATTAGAAATTTCCATGTCTACCTATTTACGAACTTGTGCCACCATTAATAACTTCTTCATGCGTTACTGTAGAAGTAAAAACAAGTCTCCACAAGACTTTATGAGACTGCATCAATAAAATCTTCTGATAATCATTACCTAATATTCCTCCCATAGCAAAAATAAACATAATAATAATAGTTGG
>NZ_JBOFYU010000259.1:0-5402 GCF_051654825.1 Clostridium sp. | reverse complement strand
TAGCCTTACATCCATTCCATTGATTAAAAATTTTAAGTCATCTCTATGCGGCCCTATAGAAGTAATTTGTGTCATCAAATCTTTTTGCCTATGCCTGCTTAATTTTTCTTCTAAGTTTTCTTTTTTTACATTAGGCTCATAGATAACTTCTAGATCCTCTTTGTTCCCAGATATATCTAAATGGATCTCTTTAGCAATTTGATTCAATTCTTCTATAAACTGTTCTCTTTTATTAATTACTTCTTTTGCATATTGGGATAGCTGCATATCCCAAATGTCGATAATAGATTTATCTTTATTCATATGATATTGTTTTAAAGCATTATTTCTTTGTTTTAAAACCTTATGATATTGTTTCAAAGCATAATAATAAAGCTTATCAAATTGACAAAGTTCTATATCTAAAAATCTTCTTCTTTCTTTTGGACTTTTTTTTATAAGTTGTAAGTCTTCTGGCGAGAACATTACTACCGTTACTGTTCCAAATAATTCTCCTAGCTTATTTACAGGAAGACGATTAATTGCCACAGCCTTTCCTTTACTCGTAAGATGAAAATCTATTTTATCTTCTATTATTCTTTTTTGAACTAGTATTTGTACGTGCGCGGCATCTTCTTGCCATCTAATAATTTCTTTTTCTTGATGTGTCCTATGTGACCTCGCTGTTGCACACAAGTAAATAGATTCCAATATATTCGTTTTCCCTTGAGCATTGTTCCCTTTAAAAATATTTATCCCTTTATCTAACTGAATATAAGTGCTGTGATAATTTCTAAAATTCTTTAAACTAAGCTCCTTAATATACATAGGTCCCCCTATTTAATTGAATAAGTTTCTCCATCAAATTCAACTTCATCACCTTGTCTAATTTTTTTTCCTCGTTGAGTACAAATCTCTCCATTTACTAAAACTAATCCTTGTGCAATTAGCATTTTAGCTTCTCCACCACTTTGAACCATATCGGCAAACTTCATAAGTTGATCTAATTTAATAAATTCAGTTGTAATATTGATTGTTTTCATTTTAAATTCTCCTGTCATAAATAGTTTTTAAATTAATAGTTAGGATTAATTAAAGATTTACTTTAATTAATTATAGCAATAAATCGCTCTAAGTTTCTTTTAGTGAAACACAGAGCGATTTAAATTCCGTTTAGGCATTTAAACGTATCGGAAGTATTAAATATTTATAATGATCGCCCTCTTGAGGATGAATAATACATGGTGTAAGAGAAGATATAAAGTTAATACAAACTTTATCATCATCAATTGATTTTAATGCCTCTATTAAGTATCTTGGATTAAAAGCTATGCTGAGTTCACTTCCTTCAAGCTTAATATTAAGTTCTTCTCTAGCTGTTCCTAATTCTGCATTAGATGTGATAATCATATTATCACCATCTATTTCAATTCTTATTGGATTTTTCTTTCCCTCTCTAGAAATCAGAGCAGCCCTTTCAATACTCATTAAAAAGTTTCTTCTATCCACAACAACTTTAGTTTCATAATCAGATGAAAAAACTTGTTCATATTTCAAGAATTCACCTTCTAATAATCTTGAAACTACTTTACTTGATCCTAAATCAAATAAAATATGTTTTTCTTCAAAATATATTTTTACGTCTTCAGCATCTTCACTCGTTAGAATTTTGCTAATTTCACCCAGTGTCTTCCCTGGAACGACAACTTCAACTTCCTCATTCTCAATTGAGACAGGTATTTGTCTATAAGAAATTCTATAACCATCTACCGAAACCATTCTAAGACTACCATCTTTAATCTGTAGCATCTCGCCTGTTAATATCGGTCTAGATTCTTCTTGAGCTACTGAAAAAATAGTTTGTCTAATCATATCTTTTAATGCAAGTTGAGAAATAGAATATTCCGTAGTTTTTTCAACTTGTGGTAACTCAGGAAAATCATCTCCAGGTTGTCCTGCAATAGTAAATTTAGAGTTTTCGCAAGTAATGTTAGTCATATGATTGGTATTAGAAGATATTTGAACATTTCCATTTGGCATTTTCCTAATAATTTCAGAAAAAATCTTGGCTTCTAACGCAATAGATCCTTCTTCTAAGACTTCAGCATCAATAGTACTTTCTATTCCAAGTTCTAGATTATTTCCTACTAGTGTAATTTGATTATTCTTTGCTCTTAGTAAGATACATTCAAGTATAGGCATTGTTGTTTTAGTTGAACATGCTTTAAGTACAGTATTAATACTATTAAGCAATAGTTCTTGTTTACAAAGTATGTGCATGTGGATAAACTCCCTTCAAGAATTATTTAATATAATTAAAGTTAATCTAGCAATGATAGTAATAGGGGCTGTTAATAATGTGTATAACTACTTCAACCCTTTGATCTGTGGATAAATAAGTATGTATATAGACCTGTGGATTAACGTTGAACAACACTTTAAGTTATTCACAATATCCACAAACATCTAAATAAAGTTTTTTTATCCACAAAATATTAACTATAAATTCACAGCTACATGTGGTTTATTATTTACCTGTAATTTTGTTTTCTAATTCATTAATAGTTTGAGCTAGTTCAATATCCTTGATAATATCTTTGGAAATCTTGTCAAACCCATGAATAATAGTGGTATGATCACGACCACCAAATTTTTCTCCTATTTTAGGGAGAGAAAGATCAGTTAATTTTCGGCATAAGTACATGGCAATTTGTCGAGGATAGGCAATATTTCTAGTACGTTTAGCAGATTTTAATTCATCTACCTTAAGATGGAAATAATCAGCAACAACTTCCTGAATGTAGTCAGCAGTTATTACTTTTGGTTTGTCTCTAGAAATAATATCTTTTAATGCTTCATTAGCAAGTTCAACGGTAATAGGTCTATTGGCTAGTGATGAAAAAGCAAGAATACGGTTAAGTGCACCTTCAAGCTCTCGTATATTAGAAATGACAGTTTTAGCAATAAATAATAATACATCTTCTGGCACAGATAAATTTTCGATTTCGGCCTTTTTTCTTAAGATAGCAATTCTAGTCTCTAGGTCAGGACTCTGAATATCTGCAATCAGTCCCCATTCAAAACGAGATCGAAGTCTATCCTCAAGTGTTTCAATTTCTTTGGGTGGCCTATCACTAGAAATAATAATCTGCTTATTTGCTTCATGAAGGGTATTAAATGTATGGAAAAACTCTTCTTGAGTACGCTCTTTTCCAGCAATAAATTGAATATCATCTATTAATAAGATATCAATATTTCTATATTTATTTCTAAAAGCTTCATTTTTATCATCCCTAATCGAGTTAATTAATTCATTAGTGAATTTTTCGGATGAAGCATAAAGTACCTTTGCATCTGGATTTTGCTCTAGAATATAATGAGCAATAGAATGCATAAGATGTGTTTTCCCTAATCCAACGCCTCCATATAAAAATAAAGGATTGTATGCCCTAGCAGGTGCTTCAGCAACTGCCAATGAAGCAGCATGAGCCATACGATTACTATTGCCTACGACAAAAGAGTCAAAAACATATCTAGGATTAAGGTTACTTTTGATATTAAGTGGATCTTCAATTTGCTCTCTTTTTGGCATGGATTTTTTCTTTAAATAGCTATCTTCGTTAGTAGCTAAGACAAAATTTAAATCAAAATCCTTATTTAGCACTTGAAGAATACAGTTTTGGATTAAGCCTAGATACCTAGTACTAAGAATTTCCTTAGTAAACTCATTTTTTACGCTAATAGTCATGGTACTTTTATCTATATCTATTAACTTGGTTTCTTTAAACCAGGTATTAAAGCTAACCGCAGATGTCTCAGGTTCAATAATACTAAGTATGGCGTTCCACTGGGTGTCATATTGATTTGACATACAAATTCCTCCTATTAAACGATTTATTCACAAGTTATTCAAGTATTGTCAACATGTGAGTAATTTAATCAATAGTTATAAACAATGATGAGATTTATTTTAATAAAAAATCATTAAATGATTTAAAGTAAACAGAATGTGGATAAAGTTGTTAAATACAAAAAATCACAATAAATCCAGTGAAATAACTAAAAAATAAAAAAAATGCAAGTTATACACAGTATTATCAACAGAATGTGAATAACTTTTACATATTAACAACTTATACACAGATAAATGTATAATATCAAATTACTTGTGGAAAATCAACTGTTTAAGTAAAATATCCACAGATTGTAGATAAAAAAATAATGGAATAAGTCGAAATAACTCTACTAGAGTATAAATATATAATAAAAGTAACTTAATCTTTAAATATTCAACGTTAAAGTTAATATAAAGATTTAATTTAATATAGGTATAAATATATATATTGTGGATGAAAAATGTTGAAATAAAAGAGTAAAAGAAAAAATAAAAAAAATATATAGATAAAAATGCAAAAAAATAGGATGTTGAAATAAGTATAATAAGGAAAGAAAAAAATATATATTAATAATTAAGTTACTTCTATATAAATCGATAATCAGTTTTAAATTGGAAATAAAATATCATGAGTAGAGGCTTGACTAGATATTAGAAATCTTCTATACTAAGACTAGTGCTTATTTGTTTTAACTCTATATAGAGTTGTGTGTGCGAATATTTAAATTTTATGTGTCCAATCTCCTAAGTGCATAGGAGTTGGTACACGATGTGCATATTATGTGACTACTTTTAAATTCAAGGAGGTGCACATAATGAAAAGAACTTTCCAACCAAAGAAACGTCAAAGAAGTAAAGAACATGGTTTTCGTAAAAGAATGAGAACTAAAAATGGTAGAGCGGTACTCGCTAGAAGAAGAGCAAAAGGTAGAAAAAAATTATCAGCATAAAACAAGGCCGCTTTTGTGGCCTTGTTTTGCCTTATATAGGTTTAGGAGTGCTAAAATGAAAAATACTGAATCACTTAAAAAGAATAGAGATTTTAGAATAGTTTATCAAAATGGAAAATCAGTAGCTAATAGATATTTAGTACTATATAAATTCCCTAATACGCAAGATAGCAATAGGTTAGGAATATCTGTTAGTAAAAAAGTTGGAAATAGTGTAGTCAGAAGTAGAGTAACTAGATTGATTAGAGAAAGTTATCGATTAAATGAAGAATTAATAGTTTACCCAGGATGGGATTTTATAGTCATAGCTAGAGGAACTGCTAACGGGGCTTCATTTAAAGAGATTTCAAGTGCATTAAAGCATCTATTAAGACAACAGAAAGTATTTGAGGAAAATTCATAGATTAAACATACAGAAAAGATATGATAATTTAATGAATTCAATAATAACGGTGTTGAAATGACCTAAAAAACTGTTTGGGTAGGGAGTAGGAATGAAAAACTTATTGAAAAATGTAGCTTTAAAATTAATCAGAGTTTATCAATATGGCATATCTCCTATATTTGGGCCAAAATGT
>NZ_JBOFYU010000258.1:0-20228 GCF_051654825.1 Clostridium sp. | reverse complement strand
CCAAGTACCTCTATATTCCCAGTAATTTTTTGGAAATATAGTTAGGTTTATTAATGTTACTCTTTTTTATATGAGACAAACTTGATAATTTCCAATTTTATTTATTTTTTATCTTGACATATTACCAGTCGTCTATCTTTTATCTATTTGTTCCAATTAAAAATTGCTTTTGAACTTAATTCATTTTTTAATTCATTTGTCACTTCAACATTTGAAGGTGATAATAAATATACTCTTTGCTCTATTTCTTGTAAAGTTGCTCCTAAAACATAGCATGAACCACTTATAAAATCTACTAATCTTTGTGCTGTTTTAGTTTCTAAAGATGAAGCATTAACTAATACAATTTTTCTTCCTTTAATTGCATCAGCAATTTCTCTTGCATCATCATATCCTGCTGGCTTTGTAACCATAACCTTTGCAGTAGCTGCAGAATGAATGTTAACGACCTTATTTCCTTTTTGTTTTGATATTATAGGCTCCATTTCTTCTCTTTCTTCTTCTTCTGATTCCATTTCTTCAATTTCATCAAAATCGTCCTCATACTCACCCATTCCAATTATTTCTTTAAACTTTCCAAACATATTGCTCATTTTAAATCCCCCTGACTTTTTCTTTTACCAAATATACCCTCACCTACTCTAATTAAATTAGAGCCTTCTTCAATAGCTATCTTATAATCACTGGACATTCCCATAGATAGAACTTTCATAGATATATTTTTGTATTGTTTTTTTGAAATCTTATCATATATTTTTTTTATTTCCTTAAAGTAACAACGATTTTCTTCTTCATTACCCTTTGGAATAATTGACATTATACCATGAATTTTCACAAAATTACAATCTTCAATAGCATTTATTAATTCGTCTAACTCTTCAACTAAAATTCCACTTTTACTTTCTTCTCTACCAATATTAATTTGAATTAATAAATTTGCTACTACTTCCTTTTTTGCAAATTCAGATTCTATTTTTTTCAATAACTTTATACTTGATAATGAATGTATTAAATATACTTTCCCAACAATGTATTTAACTTTATTTGTTTGTAGTTTTCCTATTAAGTGCCACCTTGCATCTTTATGAAAGCTTTCTTCCTTTAAAATCATTTCTTGTACTTTATTTTCTCCAAAATCACGTATCCCAAGCCTATAAGCTTCCTCTAAATCCTCTAAAGGTTTAGTTTTTGAAACAGCTAAGAGTGTTACATCCTTTGGAATGTTTTTTAATATAAAATTTATATTGTCTTCTATTCCCATAACATCCTCCTATCAAAATTACTACACACTATTAAATATTCTACAAAAAAATATTTTTCCCTTTTTATATTATTTAATTATTGTTCTCCTTCATACCTCTGCATAAATTTCACATCCGTATTTTGAAGGGTACTTGGAATTACTATTTCGTCCTTAACTTCAATTTCAACATTTAGCTTTCTAAGTATAAGATTTTGAAGATAACTTCCTTCTGCTAAAAGATAACTTTTCATTTGCTCTGGATCACCAATCATATAAATATAAAATGGAGCTGCTTCTGTTGACTCATCTTCAAATAAAATAAATGCCCATCCACACTCTACCCCCGTATAAGGTAACACTCTATGATTATTCACTGCAATGGCTTCTGCACCTGCATTACGTATGTCATTTAAAAGAAATGCCATATCATTATCATGAAAAATTTTTCTCCAAGTTTCAAATGGAGTATCTTCCTTTCTATTAATATCTCCATCATTAACCTTTATAACTAATCCTGGTCCCTTTACTTCACTTTGACCTATTAAAGTACCATAATCTTTTACTTGATTTTTCATATCCTCAATTAACTTTTCTTGTTTTGCATCATCATTATCATCATAGCTGTCTATTTTATCTCTAAGCATATCATTTTCTTCTTGTGTAAACTCAATTTCTTTATAAAGCTTATTTCTTTCTTCAATAGCCTTTTGATATTCAACTGCATTTAGTTGAAATGAAGTTTGAAGTTTTTCTAGATTTATATTATTTACTATTAAAAATCCAATTGCAGATGAAGCTAGAAATGCTAAAGCCTTTCCTGTTTTATCCTTCATCTACTCACCTCTTTTTCTACTTCTTGCTTTTTCAATAACTAATCTTCTAATAACAGCAAAGTTGTCAAATATTCTTCCGCCAAACACTACAACTGCTGCAATATAAATTGGAATTCCAAGCTTATCACCAAGATATGCAAGTCCTGCTGCCAAAACAGCATTTCCAAAGAAACCCGAAATAAAAATATCTGCTTGGAAATTCTTTGATAAAGAAGCTCTCATTGCTCCAAAAACCGAATCTAAACAAGCTAATATAGCTACTGACATATATGGAGAAAAACTACTTGGCAAATTTACATCTAATGTTAAACCTGCTAAAATACCTATTAAAAGTCCTATAAACGCAATCATTGTTTCCCTCCTCTCACTATTTAACCGGCTTTATATACTCAGTTTTTAATGATTGTTTACTTTTATTTATTATAATTTCATCACTAAGCTTAATTTCGCTCGTATAATTTTGAAGTGCACCATAATCAAGTGATCCTGGAAATGTAGCTGCAGTATTTAAATTATCCTTATCCCCAACTGCTTTAATTTCTATTTTATCCTTTGGATCAATTTTACCTGATAATCCTACCCATATATAATTTCCAGAATTTTTTATTCCTGTTTGAGGAGTAATTCTAAAGTCATTTATTGATATAGCTTCAGCTCTTGCATACCATAAAAAGTTTACTATATGAACAAGCTCATTCTCACTAATATCTCTTGAAACGTCATTTGCATTAGAACCAAATATATTTGTCTTAGGAGTAATTGTAATTGTTATTCCAGGTCCTTTAACATCAACTAATCCTAAATGCATTCTTGAACTGTCTAATTGCTTTTTTATTTCTGCTTCAACTTCACCTTCTTTAGCTGCTGCATCCTCTAATGCTTTTAATTCTTCAGATAAGGCAGTGTTAGATTTTACTAAAGCTTCTTTTTCTTTTTTCAAACTATCTATTTCTGCTATTACATTAGAATTTTGAATATTTAAATTAGTTTTATCTTTGTTGTATAATAGCTTAAATTGATAAGCTAATAAAAATCCTAACAAAGCACATACTACTGATACAACTATTTGCGATGTAGTTCTCTTCATGTTATCCCTCCTTATTACTGTTCTTGTTTTATTACTGCTGGTCCATCGAAACTTAAATCTATATATCCCTTTGTTATAACGCCTTGATCTATTGCATTTAAAACAACATTCATTTTATCTATTAAATTTTCAGTATCACCAAAAAATATTTTAACTTCTCCAATTTGTGCTTTAACATTCGTTATATCACTTACATCTAAAAATTGAAATTTATGTTCAGTAGGCATTTCTTCAATAATTGGATAAAAATCTTTTAATATTTTTTCTATATATTCATTATCACTTACTTTTTCTCCTACACCTTTGTTATTTTCTTCAATTCCAATCAGTTTTATAAGAGCTCTTCCTTCAACACTATTAACCTTTTCTACTAAAATCATATTGTTGTTAACTATTTTATCTTCTTCTTCACCATCTATATAAAATGCTATTTCATTTTCTTTTATTTTTACGCTTAATTCATTTATTCCATTTTTCTTTATGCTCACTTCATTAATATATGGATTTTTTAAAATCACATTTTCTATATCTTTATAATTTACTGTAAATATATTTTTGCCCTTATAAGCATTTAAAGAGTTTTTAAGTTCTTCCTCATTTAATGTGATAATGCCAGAAAATGAAATGTTTTTGATATTAAATATAGGTGCCTTATATATAAAAATAAATATACCTATTATTATAATAAAACTGGCAAAGCTTAATCTTTTTAATGCTTTTTTTCTCTTTCTTTTGTTTATAAATTCGTTTGCTTTTTTACTCATATCTCTCCTACTTTTACTGTGTAATATCAATTATTTTAATAATACCACTTTCCTAATAAATTTTCATCATATATTCCTAATTTAATACGCTTTTAATTAATTTTTTTATAAACTTTAATTAGAAATCTTAAAGTTATATATAAAAAAATAAAGCTATAGTTTAAAATCTTATTTTCAAACTATAACTTTACTATTTAAGCTATTTAATTAAACTATGCTTTTTTCCCTTTTATCTGCCTTGATATGTTTAAAAGTATCCCCATAGCCATCATATTGATTACAAGCGACGTCCCCCCATAACTAATAAAGGGCATTGGTACTCCTGTAACTGGCATAGAACCAGTAACAACAGCTATATTAATTATTGCTTGAACAGCTATAATTGATGTTATTCCAACTGCTAATAATGTTCCATAAACATCACAAGCCTTCATTGCAACTCTTATTCCTCTCCAAATAAAGAATACGAATAATCCCATTATACATAAACAACCGATTAACCCTAATTCTTCTCCTATGATAGAGAAAATAAAGTCATTATGTGGTTCTGGCATATACAATGTTTTTTGTCTTGACTGCCCAAGACCTAATCCAGTTATTCCTCCAGCACCTAAAGCATAAAAAGATTGGATTAACTGATATCCGTCTCCTGCTGCATCCTTCCAAGGATCTGTAAAGTTAAATAATCTTGCAACTCTATACGGCTCAATAAATATGAAAACAACTACTAATCCAGCTAATGCAGGTGCTATTTTCCCAAATAAATCTCTTATTCGTCCACCACCTACAAAAAGTAAAATAAAAGTAACAATCATTATTATAGATGCAATACTTAAGTTCTTTTCTGCTAAAATTAATCCAGCAAAAATTGCTGAAAAGCATAAGTAAGGTAAAATCCCTGTTGAGAACTTCTTTATACCATCACCTTTAACATCTATACTCATTGCAAGGAACATTACAACTACATACTTAGCAAGCTCCGAAGGCTGAAATGATAATGGCCCTAGTTGAATCCATCTTCTTGCTCCATTTACAGCTGGAAATAAAAATACTGCTAAAAGACATACTACCGTTATAACTAATACTGTTGGTGTAAACTTTCTTATTTTATGATAGTCAACTGACATCATAAATACCATTGATAATAACCCAAGTGTTGCCCATATTATTTGTCTTTTAAGGTAAAACATACTGTCTCCTTCTTTAAACATTGCATAATATGAACTTGCAGAATATACCATAACTACTCCTACTGCTAAAAGAAGTAACACAGCATAAAATATACCATAGTCAATTTCACCCATTTTAACTTTGGGCTTTTTTTGTCTCATATAAACTCCTCCAATTAAATACTTAAATAGCTAGGAATCCAATTAAACATAAAACTAATGTTATTAATGAGAAGATAGTAACAATTTTTGTTTCACTCCATCCTTCTTGTTCAAAATGATGATGAATTGGTGCCATTTTAAATATTCTTTTCCCTCTTAACTTATATGAACCAACTTGTAAAATTACTGATAAAGCTTCAATAACATAAATACCACCTACTATAATTACTAAAAGCGGTAATTCTAATACTAATGCAATAGTTGCAATTGCTCCACCTAAAGCTAGTGAACCTGTATCTCCCATAAATACCCTTGCAGGATAGGAATTATATTTTAAGAACCCTAGGACTCCCCCTGCTAAAGCTATTGAAAATACTGCAATAGATTCTTGCTTCATAATAAATGCAACTACTGCAAAGAAAGTTAAAACTAAAACAGTTACTGTTGAAGCTAAACCATCTAATCCATCAGTTAAATTTACTGCATTTGTTGCAGCTGCATAATATACAATAACAAATGGAATATATAATATTCCTAAAGGTATTTCAGTTCCTATAAAAGGTATTTTTAAATTAGTACCTAAGTTAACATACCCGTAAATGGCTATTGCACTTGAGAATAACACAAGTAAGGCCATCTTTTGCCAAGATTTTAACCCTTCATTATCCTTTTTAATAATTTTTAAAATATCATCTAAAAATCCTATAACACCAAAAGCAATAAAGCTATATAATGCAATCATTGCTTCATCCGTAGGGTTATATCTCATTACAATCATAACAATAATTGTTGATATAATAAAAATTACTCCTCCCATTGTTGGAGTTCCGGCCTTCTTTAAATGACTTTGTGGCCCTTCTTTTCTAATATTTTGACCAAACTTTAACCTTCTTAAAGCAGGTATCGCTATCGGTCCCAGTACTAAAGCTATAACAAATCCTAAAATTAATGCAATAGCTAGATTTGATGTTATTAAATCTATAAAATTATCCCCCATTATTTACTGCCAAAACGGCAGTTCACCTCCTTCGTTATACTGATATCTTCTCTAAGGAACTAACTATTTCCTCAAACTTCAATCCTCTTGAAGCCTTTATAAGCACTATATCATTTTCTTTAATTACATTTTGTGCATCAGCAATAAATTCTTCTTTTGTATTATATTTTTTAATATTTTTACTATTAAAGCCTTCTTCAAATTGTTTTATATAAGATCCTACCACAACAAGTAAATCCACTTTGTCTCTTGCATATTCTCCTACTAGCGTATGTGCTTCTATAGCTTTATCACCTAGTTCATTCATTGTTCCTAAAATAGCTACTTTACGTCCTTTTTCATAAGTGCTTAATACATCTAATGAAGATTTCATTGAATCTGGACTAGCATTATAACAATCGTTAATTAAAGTAATCTTTTCTTTTTTTATTACTTGTAATCTCATTGATGTAGCTTCTAAATTTGTAATACCTTCGCTCATTTCTTTTAAAGATACACCTAAGGAATTACATACTTTTATAGCTAGCATAGAATTAAGTACATTATGCTTTCCAGCCATTGGTAAAGTAAATTCATAACTTTCATTTTGAATATGTGCTGTGAACTTTATAAATTCTTCTCCTAATATAATATTAGAAGCATATACATCATATTCATGATTATACCCAATTTTTGAAACTTTAAAACTTTCACTAATAATGTTTTTTAAATAGCTATCTTCTGCATTTACTATTAGCTCATTATTTTCAGTAAGGAAATCTACTATTTCCATTTTAGCTTTTAAAATATTTTCTTGCGTTTTTAAATTTTCAATATGAGATAAACCTATATTAGTTATTATTGCATAATCTGGACGTGCAGCTTCAGCTAATACATGAATCTCACCTAAATCACTCATTCCCATTTCTAAAACAGCCACATCATAACTGCTATTTAACTCAAATATCATAAGTGGTAATCCTATTTGATTATTAAAATTACCCTTTGTTTTAAAGACTTTATATTTCTTACTTAAAAAAGCAGCAATTAAATCCTTGCTTGATGTTTTTCCACAAGATCCTGTAACTCCAATTACCTTGATATTTAATTTATTTCTATAATAATTAGCTAATCTTAATAAAGCCTCATCAGTATTATTTACTTTAATTATAGTTCCTTTACCTGAAAGCTCCTCTAAGTTACATGTAACTTCATCAATAATTGCTATTGAAGCTCCTTTTTCAAAAGCTTCCTTTATATAATTATTTCCATTAAAGTTTTCACCCTTTATAGCAAAAAATATATTATCTTTTTCTATTTTTCTCGTATCTATTGATACATTATTAAAGGTTTTATCTTCCTTTTCTATTAAGACATCGCCATTTAAACCTTCTAGCAACTCTAAAAAAGTTAATTCCACTAAAATCACCTCTGATTATTTTCTTAATATGTTTTCTACAACTTCTCTCTCATCAAAATGTTCATACCCATTTTCAGTTATTTGATAAGTTTCATGGCCCTTTCCTGCTAAGACAACTACATCTCCCTCTTCAGCCATGTCTAAAGCCATTTTAATAGCTTCAATTCTATCTGTAATAGCTAAATAATTAGTTTTTTCTACACCACATAGAATTTCCTTAATTATAGCCATTTTGTCTTCACTTCTTGGATTATCAGAAGTAATAATAGCAAGGTCAGCTATTTCAGTTCCTACTCTTCCCATTTCTAATCTTTTAACCTTATCTCTATCTCCACCACAACCATAAACTGCAATTAATCTATTTTTAGTAAAGCCTTTTAAAGTTTCAAGTATATTTTTTAAACCATCTGGAGTATGAGCAAAATCTATTATTATTTCATATGGAATATCATATTTATTTCCTATTCTCTCACATCTTCCAGGAACTACTACATTTAATAGACCCTCTTTAATGCTTTCATCTGAAATATTAAGAGATTTCATAGCACCAATAACGCCTAAAGCATTATATATGTTATACTCCCCAGGTAAAATTGAATTATAAACAGTTCCATTTACATCAAAATGTATATTACCATTTTTAATTTCAATATTTGTAGCTTTTACATCACTTTCATTTTTTATTGAATAAGTTACTATGCTAGTTGTATCTACATTTTTTGCATCATTTAATACTCTGTATCCATAATTATCATCAACATTTATCACTGATGTTTTACTTCTTTCAAATAATTTAAATTTAGCATTATAGTAATTATCAAAAGTTTTATGGAAATCTAAATGATCTCTTGTTAAGTTTGTAAATATTCCCACTTCAAAATTACATCCATATACTCTATCTAAATCTAATGAATGTGATGACACTTCCATAACACAGTATTCACATTCTTTATCAACCATATCTTTAAATAATTTTTGTAATTCTAATGATTCTGGAGTTGTTCTTTCAGACTTTATTTCTTCATCTCCAATATAATTTGCAATTGTTCCAACTAATCCTACTTTTTTTCCTGCCTTTTCTAAAACGGCCTTAAGCATATAAACATTAGTTGTTTTACCATTAGTTCCAGTTACACCTATAAGCTTTAATTTTTTTGCAGGGTTTCCATAATAGTTTGCAGACATTAAGGCAAGTGCTTTTCTTCCTTCAATAGATTTTACTACTGTAATACCTTCTTTATCTATTTGTACATCATTCTCACATAAAATTACTGTAGCTCCTTGTTCAATGGCTTTATTAACATAATTATGTCCATCTACTTCAAATCCCTTTAAGCAAACAAACATATCTCCTTCAACAATTTTTCTACTATCATATTGAATATGGTTTACTTCTTTATCTAAACCACCTTGTAATACTTCATATTCAACTCCATTTAATAATTCTAGTAACTTCATCTTATCATCTCCTTAATTTAATACCTCTTACACTAATATATCCTTTGTATAAAAAATTTAGCATGTGAGGCACCCACATGCTAAATAAAAGGGAAATCTTTAATTAATCCCCATACTCTGCATTAAGCACAATCTTTACTTCTGTGCCTTTACTAATTAGTTCTCCTTTAGGAATGCTTTGCTTAGTAACAGCTCCTTCACCTTCAATAGTAAAGTTAATTCCTAAACTAGTTAATAAATTTGTTGCTGATTCCATAGAATATCCAGCTAAATCTGGCATAACAACATTCTTATTATAAGACCCTGAGTTATCTGTGTAAAGATTTATCTTACTTCCTTCCTTAATTGCATACCCTGGATATGGTTTTATACCTGTTATTATAGTCCCATTTCCTTCAATATTATACTCAATATTATTATCTTTTAATATTTTCTTTCCCTCTTCTATGTCTAAACCTCTAACTTCTGGAATTATAACATCTTTTACAATGCTATCAATGTTATCCTTAGAAAATTCTAAGTCCATATAGTTAAATATATCTGTAAACAGCATGTTTCCAAGTGGTGCAACAACTTGACCTGCATAATAAACTCCAGTTCCTGGTTCATCCATAGAAATAAATACCGATAACTTCGGATTATCTGCTGGTGCAAATCCTGCTAGTGATGAAATATACTTACCATGTTCATATCCTCCACCATTTGGATTTACCTTTTGAGCTGTTCCTGTTTTAGCGCCTATCCTATATCCCTCAACATAAGCCTTACTTGAACCACCTTGTGTTGTAGTTCTTTCTAAGTAATCCCTAAGGGTAGCTGTATTTTCTTCACTTAATACTCTTTTTGTAGCTGGCGTAAATGCTTCATCTACTACTTTTGCACCATATTCATCAATATGTGATACTTCCTTCATTATATGAGGCTGTATAAGAGTTCCTCCATTTACAATGGCATTAAAGGCTGTCATATATTGAATAGCATTTACTGTATTTGTTTGACCAAAGGAAATTGTTGCAAGGTCAGCTTCTGTTATATCTTGTGTTTTCTTTACTATTCCCTTTGCTTCCCCTGGTAAATCTACGCCACTTACTTTACCAAATCCTAATTTTTTAATATATTCATTTAACTTTTCTGGCCCTAATCTTTTACCTATTTCCATAAACCCTACGTTACATGAGTTTTGAAGTATTTCAGGTAATATTTGAGTTCCATGTCCTGATGTTTTCCAACACTTAATTGTATGAGGTCCTATTTTTAAACTACCATTACAAGTAAAGGTATCACTTTCCTTAACTAATCCCTCTTCCATATTTGCAATCATTGTAACAACCTTAAATATAGATCCTGGTTCAAATGTATCATTAACTAAATGATTTCTCCACATCTTTTGAAGTTTGTCACCTTCAGTTGCTCCTTCAAATCCTTCAGCTCCTACATAAGGCTCATTCGGATTAAAATCAGGCTTATTTACCATAGCTAATATTTCTCCATTATTAGGATCCATTATAATTATTGATAATTGCTTTGCTAAATTATCCTTAAGCCCTATTTCTGCGACTTTCTCTGCTAAAGCTTGTAGTCTTTCATCTATTGTTAACATTACATCTTTTCCATCAACAGGTGGAGTAAACTTAGATATAGTATAAGGTAATTCATCATTATACTTATCTAACTCTGAAATCCTAAGTCCTGGAACACCAGCTAAATATTCATTATACTGAAGCTCAACCCCTGTTAAACCTTGTCCATCAATATTTGTACTTCCTAAAACATGCGCTAAGAAATTTCCATTTGGATAATATCTTTTGGTGTCAGGTGAAACTATAACACCTTGAATATTTAAATCCTTAACTTTATCTGCTGCCTCTTTTTCGATTCTTCTAACTAAGGTTGCAGAACCTGCATCAGCACCACTTGGTAATTTTGTTCTTAACTTTTTAAGAACCTTTTCTACGTCCATACCTAAAGCTTCTGCTATTTTAGGTGCAATATCCTCATTAGTCTTATTTTCCTTCTTTAAATGTGACCTAATAGAATTTAAGTCAAAATCTACTCTATAAACATTTGCAGATACAGCTAATTCAACTCCATTTCTATCTAATATTCTTCCTCTACGTGCATCAATTTTTACTTCACTAGTCCATTGTTCTTCTGCTCGAGCTGCATAATCAGCTCTTTTTACTATCATTATATAGGATAGCCTAATCATTAATATTGCAAACATTAAAGTTAGGCCACCAAGTGCTAAGGACATTCTCTTTTTCATAAGAGCCTTGTCCCTATATTTTTTTTTATTCACCTTCATTCCCCCATATAATAAACAAAAATATGTAGAACACAGCTACTAATTTAGCGCATCCATAAGCTTAGAAAAAATATTTTTGCTTTCTTTTTTTTGTTCCACTTCCCCTCTTGCATTTGCAAAGTAATCTTTTGTTACATCAACATCTACTGTAGCAGTTTTATCTGGTAACTTCATTTCTAGTTTTCCTTCAGCATTAGCTCTTATATCATTAAGGGATGAATACTTAAGTAGGTCTACTCTTAAAGCTTCCCCTACTGCAATTTCAGATTTAATATCTGTCTTAATTTTTGTTAAGCTATCTTGCATTCCATATATCTTTCCATCTCTTGCAATTGTTGCTACACCAAGAAGAAAGATTACTGAAGCAACCTGTAGTACACCCTTTGTTCTTCTGCTGTTAAGTTCTGAAAGACGTCTTTTCTTTTCTCTTAATTTCTTTTCTTCATCAATTACTTTATTCTTTTCTTTAACTTCTTCATATTTTCTCTTTGGTTTAACAGCTGTATTACCTCTTATATAATCATATTCTCTTTCCACCATTTTATTACATCTCCCCACACATTTTACTAAATTAAAGTTTTTCTACTACCCTTAACTTAGCACTTCTACTTCTTGGATTTTCTTCAACCTCTTCTTTACTTGGATCTATAGCTTTTCTACTAACAAGTTTTACTTCTGCCTTTCCTCCACATACACATATTGGGAATTGCTTTGGACATGTACAAGCAGTAGCTAATTCTTTAAATTTAATTTTTACTATTCTATCTTCTAGTGAATGGAATGTAATTATTGCCATTCTTCCACCTTTGTTTAATCTTTTAATACCATCTTCAATAGTTTTATTTAAAATTGAAAGTTCACTATTAACTTCTATTCTTATTGCTTGGAAAGTTCTTTTTGCTGGATGTGGCCCTTCTCTTCTCGCTTTTGCTGGAATTGCATCTTTTATTAAATCAACTAATTCTAAAGTAGTTTCAATTGGCTTTTCAGCTCTTCTTTCTACTATAAACTTAGCAATTCTCTTAGCAAACTTTTCTTCACCATAATCCCTAATTATTCTGTAAAGTTCCTCTTCCTCATAATCATTTACTACTTCATAAGCAGATAGTGAATTTTCTCTATTCATTCTCATATCTAAAGGAGCATCTTTCATATAACTAAATCCACGCTCACCTTCATCAAGCTGATAAGATGAAACTCCTAAATCCATTAACATACCATCAATTTTTTCAATATCAAGATTAGTTAACACATTATCGATATCGTAGAAGTTACTATGAACAAATGTTACGTTGTCATACTCCTTTAACCTTTCTCCTGCTGCTTTTAAGGCATCCTTATCTTGGTCTATACCAATTAATCTACCTTCTTTTGAAAGTCTTTTAACTATATGAGATGAATGACCAGCACCACCTAAGGTACCATCTACATATATTCCGTCTTCTTTGATATTTAATCCCTCTATGCACTCATTTAAAAGTACTGAAACATGTTTAAATTCCATAATTATTACTCCTTATATTCCTAAATCAATCATTTTTGTAGCAATTAAATCATAATCAATATCTGATTCATTGTACTGTTCCCATTTTTCTTTGCTCCAAATTTCTACTCTTGTTAATACTCCTATACTTACTATTTCCTTTTCAATGCATGCATATTCCTTTAAATTTTGAGGAATTAAACCTCTCCATTGCTTATCTACTTCGATTTCACTTGCACCCGAGAAAAAAAATCTTACAAAAGCTCGTGCATTTTTATCGGTTAGTGGTAAGGACTTTAACTTTTCTTCAAGCATTGCCCATTCTGATTTTGGGTATGCATATAAACAACCATCTAATCCTTTAGTTAAAACAAATTTATTTCCTAGCTCATCTCTAAGCTTAGTAGGTACAATTATTCTATTTTTACCATCAATTGCATGTTGATATTCTCCAATAAACATATTATCCCCTACCTATACTTAAAATCTCAACCACTTTTAACCACTTCTAACCACTTTATACTATATATTGTATAAAATTTAGTATAAATCTTCAAGTTCTATTTATGTATTATGAAAAAATATTTTACATAATAATTGGTTTTTTATTTTAATTATCTATTATTTGGTAAATATTATGCTTTTAAAATTTAAAATATAAAATTCTATACAGTGAACCATGAATTTTACTTCTTTCCAAAAGTTATCCATATATTTTAATTTATAATAATTTCATAAAATAATAAAAAGACTAGAACCTTATATAAATAAAATCCTAGTCTCTTAAGAGAGTTATTAAACATTAAATCTAAAGTTTACAACATCTCCATCTTTCATTATATATTCTTTACCTTCTAATCTGTAAAGACCTTTTTCTTTAGCTGCTGCTTCTGAACCACATGCAACTAAATCATCATATCCAACCACTTCAGCTCTAATAAATCCTCTTTCTATATCTGAGTGAATTTTTCCAGCAGCTGCAGGAGCTTTTGTTCCTTGCTTTATTGTCCAAGCTCTAACTTCTTGAACTCCAGCAGTTAAGTAACTCATAAGACCTAATAATTTATAACTAGCTCTTATTAATTTATCTAATCCTGATTCTGTTAAACCATATTCTGATAGCATTTCAGCTTTTTCATCTTCTTCAAGTCCTGATAATTCTTCTTCAAGTTTAGCACAAACTACTACAACTTCTGAATTTTCATCTTCAGCATAAGCTTTAACCTTTTGAACATATTCATTATTAGTATTTCCAGCCATCATATCATCTTCTGAAATATTACATGAATATAAAACAGGCTTAGATGTTATCATAAATAACCCTTTGATTATTTCTTCTTCATCATCAGCAATTTCCATAGTTCTTATAGGAAGATTTTTTTCTAAATGTTCCTTAACTCTTTCCATTACTTCATATTCTTTCTTAGCAGCCTTATCTCCAGATCTTACAGCTTTTAATCCTCTTTCAAGTCTTCTTTCTATAACTTCTAAGTCTGCAAAAATTAACTCAAGATTTATTGTTTCAATATCTCTTATAGGATCTACTGATCCTTCAACGTGAACAACATTTTCATCTTCAAAACATCTTACAGCATGAACTATAGCTGAAACTTCTCTTATGTGTGATAAGAATTTATTTCCTAAACCTTCACCTTTAGAAGCTCCTTTAACTAAACCTGCTATATCAGTAAATTCAACAGAAGTATAAACTTTTCTTTTAGTTCCATACATTTTCTCTAAAACATCTAATCTTTTATCTGGCACACTTACTACACCTACATTTGGTTCTATAGTACAAAATGGGTAGTTAGCTGATTCTGCTCCTGCTTGTGTAATTGCATTAAATAAAGTACTTTTACCTACGTTTGGTAGTCCTACGATTCCTAAATTCATCTATGTACATTCCTTTCTTCTCTTAATCATGTCTTTAAAATTATACTCTACAAAAGTAATTATTTCAACATAGAAAGATATTAATAATCACCAATTAATACAATTAATTCTTTCAAATGCCATGTTTAGACTTATATTTTTTGTAAATAATAAGCATATAGATAATAAAGGAGGTATACTAATGAAAAAATTTAAAGTAATTATTTCTTTTCTATTAAGTTGTATTTTATTAACACTTTCCTTTAGCACATCAATAAATGCAGTAGTATCTGATGATGCTGAATTAAATTGGTATTTTGTTAATAGATATGATGGGAAAATTCCTGAATGCCCAAAAGAATCAGAAGGATTCTTTAAAGAACTTGGAGCTTATTATGTAGGGGATACAAATAGCAAGGTTTTATACTTAACCTTTGATGAAGGGTATGAAAATGGTAATACACCTAAAATCCTTGATATTTTGAAAGAGGAGCAAGTTCCTGCAGCATTTTTTGTTGTAAAACCTTATGTAAAAGACTATCCTGATATTGTAAAAAGAATGGTAGATGAGGGTCATTTAGTTTGTAATCATACTTCTCACCATCCTTCTATGGCATCAATAACAGACACTGAAAAATTTAACAAGGAATTTTCTGAGGTTGAAGAAGAATATAAAGCAATTATAGGAAGTGATATGCCTAAATTCTTTAGACCACCTATGGGAAAATACTCTAAAAATTCATTAAAGAAAACACAAGACTTAGGCTATAAAACAATTTTTTGGAGCTTTGCTTATAAAGATTGGTTAGTTGATAATCAACCATCAGAAGAAGCTGCTATAAATAAGATTACTAAGGGAGCACATAATGGTTCTATAATGCTTTTACATGCAGTATCTAATACAAATGTTAAGGTCTTAAAAAATGTAATACAAAAATTAAAGGCTGAAGGTTATGAATTTAAGTCCCTAGAAGAGTTACCTAATTAAAATAGGTTATTCATTATTTTTTTACTAACCTAAAATAGAAGGAGATTCAAATCAGAATCTCCTTCTATTTATTAATATATAATTTTATAAACATCCTTAACTAGCTTTTCTTTTTCTAGTACTGATTTTGAAACTATTTCTTGACATTTATTTTCTACTTCATTAAAGAAATCTTCTTTTCTTAAAAAATTAAGGTTAACTCTAACATTCATTATTGCACTTTCTATTGCTGAATTAAGCAATATTGCAGCCACACCAGCATCTGATGCTAAGTTTTTATTTCCATACTTAACTGCAAAAGTAATGTTTTCATAAAAACCTAATGATTTCTTTGCAATATCTAATGGAGTATTCATAGCATTAATTGTATTTTCATTTATTACCTTTGATCTTTCAGCTTTTTCATCTTCTGTTTCCTTAGGTAATTTATATGATGCCATTAATGTTATAAAATCTTCTCTATCTTTTTCCATAAAGCTTTGGCATTCTTTAATAAACTTATTACACTCTTCTTTAAAAGTTAATAATTTTTCCTTTTCCTCATGACTTAAAGCTTCAAAAGACTTCTTACCTACTGTTAATGAATACACCATAGAGTTTAGACTTCCTGCTAAAGCTGCAACTAAAGCTGCTGTACTTCCACCTCCTGGTGATGGTGCATCTGATGAAAGCTCATCTAAAAATTGATTTACTGAGTATTCTTTAAATAACATATTTACCCCCTTCGTTTATTTAAAACTAAATTATAAACTTCAACTATTTCTTTTACTATCTTTTCTTCACAAAATCTTTCTTCACATTCTTTTCTAATTTCATCAGAAGAATATTTATTTATATTTTCTTTTAAATAAATCATAGCATCTTTTAATTCCTCTTCTGCATCAACATTAACCAAAATTCCATTATTTTCTCTTATAATGTCTTCTGCACCCCCATTAAAAGTACCTATAACGGGCTTTCCAGATGCTAATGCTTCTATATAAACTACACCAAAGGTTTCATATCTTGATGCTAAAACGAAAACATTACAATTACTCATTTCCTCTACTACTTTCTCTCTAGATAAAGCACCTAAAAATTCAACTTGATTTTCTATACCTAAATCTTTACATAGATTTATTAATGAATCCTTTTGGCTTCCATCCCCGCCTATTTTTAAAACGGCATCCTTTCCTTTAAAGCCCTTTGAAAATGACTTAATTAGAGTATCCATTCCTTTTTCACCTTCAAGAAATGCTAAAGAAAAGAATTGGAAAATTTCTTTCTCTTTTTTCCCTTTAGATTTAAACATATCTAGATTGATTAAATTATGAATAACCTTAATGTCACTTCTTCCTGAAAATCTTTCTATTTCTTCTTTTAATCCATTTCCTACAACTATTAATTCATCTGCTATGTTATAAGAATCTTTTATTAAAGGCTTATAGCTTTCTTTTAAATATACACTTCGTTCTAAGGAAGAATGTTCTGTTATAATTAAAGGGATATTATACTTTTTAGATATATAAGCTGCACTTATCCCACCCCACAATGAAGATTGTGCATGTATAATATCTACTTGACCTTCTTTTTTCACAATTTCCTTATATAACTTTTCCATTCTTTTATTAAAGCTTTTAAACATTAAAGGATGCTTTGGTATAAAGTTAAACCCCTTATATCTATAAGTATTTAATCCCTCTTCATTTTCTATATTTAATCCCTTTTTCTCATCTATTTTTCCTAATAAGGTTAATGGCCAAATTTCGTTATATGCTACTGTTACTTTAATGCCATTGTTTTGTAGAGCAAGTGCCTGTTCCTTAAAAAAGCTTCCATGAACCTTATTTCTAGGGTTATGATACCATGATGGTATAAACATTACATGCATTTTACCTTACTCCTTTAATATTAAATTTAGCTTTTTAGAGATGTTTTCCCATTCATATTCTTCTATAGGATGAGATTTTTCTCCTTTTTCAACCTTTTCGATTAAATCATAAATAGAATTTTTAATTGAATCTTCCTTATTTAAAACTACTCTACATTTATCTCTTCCTTCAGTAACTTGAATGATAGGGTCCTTTTCATCTCCAAGCATTACTAATATATATCCATCACAACCATAGTAATCATATATTTTAGCAGGTATTTGCTTTGAATTTTTATTTCCAAATAAAAGAAGTATATCGCTATTTACCATATAAGCTAAAGCCTCATTATAAGGTATTCTATTAGATACCTTCACTACATTTAAAGCTTTTAATTCTTCCTTCGCACCCTCATCATCTATATTACCAAAAAACAATATATTTAATTCATTGTATAAATCCTTATTTTCAGCTTCAATTTTTTTAATAGCAGATATAAAAGGCCTTACATCTCTTAGCTTTGAAAATATTTCTCCAGCATATACTAAGTTTATTTTATCCTTTTTAATTAAATTAGGAATTTCTTCTTTTTTAATATTTTCATATACTTCTCTTTCATAACCTCTAGTAATTAAATAAGTTTTTTCCTGTGCTATATTATAGCTTTTAATATAGTCATCTCTATTTGCCTTTGTTACAAAAATAAACTTATCTGCGTTTAATATAACTTTCTTTTCTAAAGATCCTTCTATATATTTTCTAGTTATAGAGCTACCTTCTCTTGTAGAATCTTTAAGCCAAGGATCACTCCAATAAGTTATCCATGGAAGAGACTTAAACTTATTTTTTATCCTATAAGCACATATATGACTTGATGGTGGCTCATGCATTGAAAACATAACATCAAAGTTTTCTTTTTCCATTAGCTTTATCCCATACTTTGAAGCCTTTAATGCCCAATTCAGATACATATCTGGGATAGCTATAGCACCTTTAATAGCTCTTAAAATCCCTTTAGATTTCCCTTTATCACTACCTGTTGCTTCTACATTATTATTTTTCTTAGGCATTATTTTTTCAAACACCTTACCACCTGAAATAATATGTAATTTCACCCTTTTATCTAGCATACTAAAAATATATTCATCATAATAAACAGAGTTTTTAGGGAAGTTAACAGTTAATAAATGAACTTCATTCCCATTAATTCTTGCTAAATTATTTAAATATTGAAGTGTTTCTATAGATGCAGAGTTATTTATTAACGGTGAATAGCATGCAATAAATAATATTTTCATCTTTTCCTCCTAATATCGTTACTTTTTAACTTTATTTAAAAGCATTCCTACTGCTTCATTAAATTCTTCTATTTTTAATGTAAGTGACATTACAATAAATAAAATAACTCCAATAACAAAGTCAATTAAAAGTTTAATTATTATATTATTTAATGTAAATATATTATTAACAAAGTAAATTCCAACTATCATTATAGTTGAAGCAATTACAATTTTAAAAAGCTTAAGTAACATAGACTTTACATCAAAGTCTCCAATTAAATTTCTAGTAGTATTAAATAATAATACAGATGTTACTATAGCTGATATTGAAGTTGAAATAGCTATCCCCATTATTCCTATTTTCTTTGATAAGAATATGCTAAGGGCAATGTTAACAAAAACACCAATTACACCATTTATTGTAGTAAGCCTAGTTTTTTGCATAGAAAATAATGATGAATTTAATATATCTCTAACTCCTGCAAAAGGAAGCTGCACTGCATATCCTATAAATGCTAATGTTGTTATTGTAACAGCAGTTTCATCAAACTTTCCTCTTTCATAAATAAATGTAACTAAATCCCTTCCTAATAATATAAATGCCATCATTATAGGAATTAAAAAAACTGATATAGTAACTATAGATTTTGAAAGATATTCTAAAAATCCTTTTTTATCTCCAGAATTTAATCTATTTGCCATAAGTGGATACATGACTGATACTATTGAAGTAGTTATTGCTGTATTTGCAAAAATAATAAGCTTTTGTGCATAATCTAAAGCACCAATAGCTCCTGTACCTAATCCTGAAGCTAAATTTTTATCTACAATCATATTTAATGAGTTTGCTCCTGCTCCAATTATAACTGGTATTATTAATATAACTAATTTTTTTAATCTTTCGTCTTTAAAGTTAATTCTAGGCTTAAATACATATCCTTGCTTATATAATGATGGAATTTGAACTAAAACTCTAAATATATTCCCAATTACATTTGCAATAGTTAACCCTAAAATAGAAACATCCTTAAATAATATTAAGTAAATTATTATAGGAAGGTTGAAAAATAACCCAAGTATAGACGGAATTACAAAATCCTCACAAACTTGAAGTATTGAAGCAAAACAAGCATTAATACATAAAAATATTATATTAAATAAACTTATTCTTGTTAAATAAACTGTTTCAGCCATTTGTTCTGGCGGAAAATTAGTAACAAATACCCTTACAACTTCTTCAGTATATATCATCCCTAATGTAAGAACTGCAATAGAAATAACACCTAAAATTGTAACTACATTATTAGAAAATTTAAACATTTCCTCTTTGCCCTTTTT
>NZ_JBOFYU010000257.1:0-3468 GCF_051654825.1 Clostridium sp. | reverse complement strand
CTTTTACCCACTGTCTAGTATCTGCATATAATGTTTCATAACTACTTACTCCTGCTTTTGTATCACTTCCATATCTATTACTACTTTTATTACACCATATCCCAAATGGACTTATTCCAAACTTTATTTTGGGGTTATTTAACTTAATAATTTCACTGATCCCCTTAACTAATTCATTAATATTATTTCTTCTCCATTCTTCTTTACTTAAATGCTTTATATTATAATTTCTATATGTTTTTTCATCCGGAAACTCTCCCTCTTTAGGATTTAAATACGGATAAAAATAGTCATCAAAATGAATTCCGTCTATAGGATATTCCAAAATAAGTTCCGCTACCATATCTATAATGTACTCTCTCACCTGTGGTATTCCAGGGTTTAACATCCATTTATTATCATACGCAATCAACCAATCCGGTTGTAAATAAGCAATATTGTGCTTATCTAACTGTGTTTGATCTAATCCACTTGTTGTAATTCTAAAGGGATTCATCCATGCATGAAACTCCATACCTCTTTTATGAGTTTCTTCAATCATAAATTTAAGGGGGTTGTACCCAGGATACTTTCCCTGTATGCCTGTCAGATATTCAGACCAAGGAGCATATTTAGAGCTATAAAAAGCATCTCCACATGGCCTAACTTGTACAACTACCGCATTAATTCCCGCCCCCTTTAGATTATCTAATAAATCGGTATATTCTTCTTTTTGCTCTTTTATACCTAATCCTGGTTTACTTGGCCAATCTAGATTATATACAGTTGCTATCCATGCTGACCTAAATTCATATTTAGGATGATAAAGTAACTCATTCATTGCCCTATTATCTATTGATTTTGTAGAAGCTATTCCTCGAATAGATATCAGTAAGATTATTATGATGATTAACCCTATTCTTATTAATTTTTTTCTCATACTTACTCTCCAAAACTCTATTTTTGAGCACAAAAAAAGTCTCCATATATATTATGGAGACTTTTTAATCTATTATAACATTTTTTTATATTACTCTTTTATAACCCATAATCGGAGGCATACCTCTTAAGTCTAATGGGTCAATCTTTACTCCATGAGTTGTACTTGCATGAATAACTTGATTATCTCCCATATAAATTCCTACATGAGTTACACTACTATATCCATAAAATACAAGATCTCCTGGCTCTAAATCTGTTTTTTTTACTTTTGTGCCATTACTTGAATACTGGTCTGTAGATCTTCTTTTTAAACTTACATCAAAGTTTTTGTATACCTGTGAAGTAAATCCTGAGCAATCTACTCCCTTTGTCAAACTATTTCCAGCATATACATATGGTGTTCCTATGAATTGTTTTGCATATTCAATAACTTCTTCGCCTTTTGATTTTTTTGTTTCTTCGGCTTGCTCTACTTCTATGATTTCTGTAGCTTCTTCTACTACAACTTCATTAATATTCTCTACAATTTCTATATTATTAACTGAATCCTCTGTAGCTAATACTGTTAGACTTGATAAAGTTATTGTTGCTGCTATTAAAAAGACTTTCAAAATCCCTCTATTTTTCATAGCTAACTCCCCCTCAATGTATCCTATAATTTATCTTTAGTAATTATGTTTTATTTGTTTTGTATTTGTTACAAATTTATTATATAACAGTTTAATTTCTAAGTCAATCTCTTAACTCATTTTGTATAGTTTTTAATAGTTTTTATGATTTTATTAGGCGTTTTATGCCAATCATAGGCTTACCATACTCAAGTTTACTCATCTTTATACCTGTTTTTGCATCATTTGCATGGATAATCTGACCATTTCCTGCGTAAATTGCTACATGATTTATTACACCATTATTACCATAAAACACTAAATCCCCTGGTTTAATTTCACTTTTACTAACTTTATAACCATTTGAGGCATATTGTCCTCTAGAACTTCTTTGTAATTGAATACCAAAATTCTTATAGATCTGCGATGTAAATCCTGAGCAATCTACCCCCCTAGTTAAACTATTTCCACCATATACATACGGATTTCCTAGAAATTGTTTAGCATATTCCACAACCTCTTCACCTTTTTCATTTTCTACTACAGGCTTTTCTTCTATCGTTTGAGTATATGGAATAAGGTCTAGTGCCTCTTCATTTATTTGACTTTTATAAATATAACCTGATTTACCCTCTACTTTTACTAAATACCAATTATCTACACGCTTTTCCACAAAAACCATCACATCTTCACTTAACGTTGTAATAATCTCTGCATTTTCATTTGCTTCTTTTCTTAAATTTGTGCTCTCTACCAATGTAGTTGTTAAGGCACCTTCTATTTTAATCATTTCTTCATTTAATGTATGTTCTAAATCTTTCTCTAATAAAGTAGCATAAGCATTATCTAATTTATCAATAACTTCTACTACCTCTCCTTTTTCTTTAGTAATTATTTCACCCTCTGAAATTTTTATCTCTATACCATTTGTTAAACTTCCTATTGTTGTTGCTTGAAGGCTCATTGATACTGCCATTGCTCCTAATATTGTTATTCCTATTAGCTTCTTCTTTCTCATACCTTCTGCCTCCTAAGTTTTGTTTATACTTTCGGTCTAATTATTTATGTATTTTTATTAATTATGTTATATATGTTATTATTTATTAACTAATTGTTACATCTTTATTTTATATCATGTAATATTTTTTGTCAACCCTTCAATCACCCTATACTAGGCATTTTTGATATAACTCCATATAAAAAGGACCAGTATTCGTCACTATTGACATATACGGTCCCTGTTATTAATTCTTTATGTTGTCTAAATAACTTATCACATCTTCTAATGACTCTATAGAGATGTAACTTCTACTAGTTTTCTCATAGAGGTGAATTAATTCTCCTTTTACAAATCTTATATCCGCCCACAAACTCGCTTTATAATCTGGTGCACTATCTCCTGCATAAATAATCATGTCATATTGTTCTCTAAAATGTTTTACTACCTTCTCTTTATCAATGCCGTATCTTTCAGAATAAAAAATAGATGTTTGATCCGGATTGATTCTTATTCCTTTTTCCTCATATCTTCCTATATTCGAAAAAACAGGTATACTTTCAAGTTTCATTTTTTTCATAATCTTTTTTATATAGTACTCACAGCCTGCACTTAAAATAACAAAATCTATCCCCAACTCCCTACACTTTTCCACTATTTTTTCAAATCCTTCATCTATTTCTAACTGCATAATTTCATCTTCAATTGCATCTTCTTCTAGATTCATAGTCGTAAAAATTTCATTCAAAAAGTCTATATCCTTTATTTTTTCTGCTTTAAAATCTTTATAATAGGTTTCTTCTTTTTCTGGCATATACTTATACATAATCTTTTTATAGAAATCTTCTTTGGATATCGTACCATCAAAATCTGATATAAATAATATCTTTTTCATCCTAATACTCCTATTTTTTTCTGTATAGCCTCTACTATTTCCTCTGA
>NZ_JBOFYU010000256.1:0-4088 GCF_051654825.1 Clostridium sp. | reverse complement strand
TCCTTAGTTAATTGTGCCTTTGTGTATAATCCATTATTAAGCTTTATGAAATTTAATATTTTTATATAATCTTCACTTTTCTTATTATCTACTATATCTCTTACCCATACTATAACTTTTTTACTTTTGTTTTTAGTTCCTTTTAAAACTCCATGAGGTATTAATAGCCTTATGGCATCAATATATTTACACAAGTAATTTTCTCTTAAAAAATCTACTAGCTTTAAATCATCATTACTTAGTACCTCATCTTCAAAAGTTATAGATTTTAACTTTTTAATTCTTATTCCTTTAATAGGCTCTTCCTCTTTTATTCCTAATACAAATCCATCTATTGGATTGTTTTTAACTCCAAAGGGAACCTTTACTAATTGACCTATTTTTATAAATTCTTTTAATTCCTCTCCTATTTCATAGGTAAAGGGTTTATCTATATCTAAAGCATCACTATTTACAATTACTTCTGCATATGTTTTCAAAATTATATCACCCTTTGCTTAAGGTTTATTATATTAAAATACCTATATAGAAGAAGAAAGCGCAATTTAGCGCTTTCTCAAAATAGTTTCAAAAATATTTGAAGCTACCTCTCTCTTGCTCATCTTTTCTAGAGAAATTTCTTTCCCTGTCTTGTCTATGATGATTACCTTGTTATCATCACTTCCAAAGCCTGTTTCAGTACTAGTTATATCATTAGCAACAATATAATCTAAATTTTTCTTTTCAAGCTTTTTCTTTGCATTTTCAATAACATCATTACTTTCAGCTGCAAAGCCTACTAATATTTGATGATTTTTTAATTCACCAAGTAACATTAATATATCATTATCTCTAGTAAATGTTAAAGTTAAATCCCCAGCACCCTTTTTAATCTTTTTCTCGCTATACTCTTTTGCCTTATAATCTGCAACTGCTGCAGATTTAATAACAATATCACTATTATGGAAATGTTCTAAAATAGCTTTTTTCATTTCCTCATTAGTAGTTATTTTTACAAGCTTAACGCCCTTAGGTGGTATTAAGTTTGTCGGCCCTGATACTAATACAACCTCTGCCCCTCTTTCAACTGCCTCTTCAGCAATTGAATATCCCATTTTCCCAGTAGATTTATTAGTTATAAACCTTACTGGATCAATTGGAGATTGAGTAGGTCCTGCACTTATTAAAACTTTTTTACCAGATAAATCTCTAGTCTTTTCTTCTTTATTAAGTTCAGATAAAATTCTTTCAACAATTGTATTAACATCAGCTAGTTTGCCCTTACCAACATCACCACATGCAAGTCTTCCTGATGCAGGTTCTATGAATTCATAGCCAAAACTGCTAAGCTTTTTCATATTATCCTGAACTATAGGATTCTCATACATATTAGTGTTCATTGCTGGTGCAAAAATAACCTTTGCCTTTGTAGCCATAATAGTAGTTGATAGCATATCATCAGCAATACCATTAGCAATTTTACCTATAATATTTGCAGTTGCAGGAACTACAACAAACAAATCAGCCTTTTGAGCTAATGAAATATGTTGTATTTCCCATGCCTTTGGCTCTGCAAACATATCGGTTATAACCATGTTTTGACTAAGTGATTGAAAAGATAATGGAGTAACAAATTGTGTTGCTGAGTCAGTCATAATAACTCTTACATCAATGTCTTTTTTTCTTAAGGCACTAACTACGTCTAGCGCCTTATATACAGCAATTCCTCCACTTACACCTAAACATACACACTTTTTATTCATGATTATTTATTTCCTTCTTTTTCCCTAGTGTAGCCAACAGCACCTTCATTAACTTCGTTTATAGCTATTGTTAATGGCTTATGTGACTTTGTATATATAAGTGGTTCATTACCCTCTATTAATTGTCTTGCTCTTTTTGATGTAACTATAACTAGTGAATATCTGTCTTCTACCTTTTGAAGTAAATCCATTATTGATGGATTAATCATAGAGTTGTTCATGAATTAAGCCCTCCTTAGAATCTAATATTGTATGATCTTTCATTCTATCTACTCTACATTTTTCAGCTGCTATTATTCCTTCTACTTTACTAACAGCAACATCTAAAGTATCATTTACAACTGCATAATTGTATTTAGAAACATAATTTATTTCTTGATATGCAGATTTAAATCTTCTCATTAGAGATTCTTCTGTTTCGCTTCCTCTCTTAATGATTCTTTGTTTTAATTCTTCCATTGATGGAGGAAGAATAAATATAAATACTCCCTCACTAAAGTTTTCTTTAACTTTAAGTGCTCCTTGAATATCAATTTCTAATATAACATCTTTGCCTTCTTCAAGCATATTTTCCACATTAGATTTTGGTGTTCCATAGCAGTTACCATAAACCTCAGCATATTCTAGGAAGTCTTCTTCGTCTATCTTTTGCATAAAAGTTTCCTTAGTTATGAAGTAATAATTCACACCATGGACTTCACCCACTCTAGGGTTTCTTGTTGTTGCAGATACTGATAGGAATAAGTTATCATTTTTCTCTAATAATTCCTTACATATAGTACCTTTACCAGCACCTGACGGGCCTGAAATAACGATTAATACTCCTCTTTTTGTCCCATTCATTATTCATCAACCTCATCTACAGCTTCATCCTTAGCAACTAATCTATGCGCAACTGTTTCTGGTTGAACTGCTGATAAAATAACATGATCGCTATCAGTGATTATTACTGCTCTAGTTCTTCTACCATAAGTAGCATCTATTAGCATTCCTCTATCTCTTGCTTCTTGGATAATTCTTTTTATAGGCGCTGATTCTGGACTTACAATTGCAACAAGTCTATTTGCTGAAACTATATTACCAAAACCAATATTAATCAACTTAATTCCCATGGTTCTCCTCCTAATTATTCAATATTTTGCGCTTGTTCTCTAATTTTTTCAATTAGATTTTTTATGTTAATGACTAAATTAGTCATATCCATATCACTTGACTTAGAAGCTATAGTATTTGCTTCCCTATTCATTTCCTGAATAATGAAGTCTAACTTTCTTCCTATTTGCCCCTTATCTTCAAAGGTTTTTCTCATTTGGCTTATATGACTATTAAGACGAGTTATTTCCTCATCAACTGCAGCTTTATCTGAAAGTATTGCTACTTCAAGTGCTATTCTGCTTTCATCTATATCTACCCCTTGAAGAAGTTCTGCTAATCTATTTTCTAGCTTCTTCTTGTAAACTAAAGGAACTCTATCTGATATAACAGCAATCTTAGATACTAATTCTTCTATTTCTATAAGTTTACTTAAAATATCTTCCTTAAGTTTTTCTCCTTCAACTTTTCTCATTTCTTCCATCATTGAAAGGGATTTTTTTATTAGAGGATTTATTATTTCCCAAATTTCATCAATAGATTCCTCTTCTTCAACAATAGAAATAACTTCTGGGAATCTAGCAATTTGATTTATTGTAATATCATTTTTTACACTAAGATTCTCTTCTATTTCTTTTAAACAACTTAAATAGCTTTTTGCTAATTCTAAATTAACTTTAGCTATGCTACCATTTACTGAATAACTTTTTTGATTTATAAATATATCAACTTTACCTCTTGATAAAGTATCATTTACTATCTTTCTTATTTCTTCTTCTAAAGCTATTATGCTTTTAGGCATTCTAACATTAACATCTAAATATCTACTATTTACACTTTTCATTTCTACTGAAAATAAATATTTGCTGCCTTCTTCACTACTCGCTCTTCCAAAGCTAGTCATACTTTTAACCATAATTCCCTCCAAATTTCTTATATAATTTTTTGAAGTATATATATTATTGTTAAATTTTCAAAATACATTATAAATATATTAGTAAGATTATATAGCTTTTATATTTTAAATATCTATCATATATATTACTTTATAAATAATAAATTATTCCGTAGTAAAGTGTCAATATTCTGTTCATAAATTGTTAATATTTTATTTTTAAATCGAGTAGGAGGTAGATAATTATTTTATCTACCGACCTCTCACACCACCGTACGTACCGTTCGGTATACGGCGGTTCATTAGAATTTAATGCATCATTTGATATGTTTGTGTTAGATTAACAAATCCTAGTGATT
>NZ_JBOFYU010000255.1:0-15169 GCF_051654825.1 Clostridium sp. | reverse complement strand
AAAATTAAACATTATATACCAATATTAATTGGAATCATATATGTGATATATTTTTATACTTTTCTAACTTTTGTATATCAAAATGGTTGGTTGATTTCATTAAAAGACGTATCACATTCAAATCTAGGAACAATATTGCTTGTTGATTGTGGGAGTATGTTAATACTTCCGTTGGCTTTAATTATAGTTTATAGGAGAAATTTAAATGAACTTGGACTAAAAAAATCTAAACACGCAATGGTATTAATACTGATTTATGGTTTATTTTTTGTATTACATAGCGATTATACTGTAAATGGAATTTATAAAGCATTTTCTTATTTGTTTATAGTTGCATTACCTGAAGAAATTATATATAGAGGATATATTTATAATAACTTAAAAAAAGATAATCGTATAAGTGCAATAATTATAAGTGGAATATTATTTGGAGTTATGCATTCAATATTGCCTAGTATTATATCAGAATCTAGTATGTCTATTATGATTAAGGATATGTTTAATCAAGTAGGAGGAGGTATATTGAGTGGCTTTATCTTTATTTTATATTTAGAAAAAAGTAATAGTATATTTGTTCCAATATTAATACATGCTTTATTAGATTATTCATACAGCATATTAGGAATACTAGTTGCTATCATTGTATTAGTTTATCTGGTTATTAAAAATAGAAGGAATAAAGAAGAATTTAAAGAGACTAATAAACATTTAATTAAAGAAATAAATTTATTTAAAGATAATTATTAATATTAAGATAATACCAAGTATAAAAATGGGGGAATATCAATAATGAAAAAAAGATGGTATCGTTCAGAAACAAATAAAGTCATTTGTGGTGTATGTGGTGGTATTTCTGAGTATTATGATATTAATGTAAGTGTAGTTAGAATATTGTTTCTTATAGTACCAGTAGGACTACCTATATATATTTATTTACTTTTAACTAAATCAGTTGGAAATAATCTTTAACTATATTAGATTTTGTTTTAAAGACATCAATGCTGTTTAACAAAACATCTATTGATGTGTACACTTTGCTAACATTAAATATATTATAATTAAATCAATAATTATAATAATTTAAATTATACTAAACTTTGGAGGTGATCTTTTGTATCTGCTTGATTTATCCCTTCTTTTTTAACAACAAAAAAAGAAGGGTGATTAATTATGAAAATAAATAAATTAGCGATTCCATTGATGCTAAATAGTATTTCTTCTACTGTTATAAATTTATGTGACCAAGCTATGGTTGGTAGAACGTATTTAGAAGGATTTGCATCAGTTGGAATAATTGGAAGTAATATATATAGTATAACAGGTGTATTAGGTGCTATTTCTATAGGGTTTAATATATTAGGTTCAAGGGCAAAAGGAAGAGATGATGATACGGATTTAAATAATAGTTTAATTTTTAGTATTATTACTAGCATCATTATAGGGACGACTTTCTTTGGTTTATGTATCTTTAAAGGTGAATACATTTTACAAAAGTATTTCAATATTTATGGTAATGCATTAAAAGATGCAACCTTATATCTCCATATATTTAGTTTATCATTAGGAATAAATCTAATCTTATTCAACATATCATCATATTTTAAGATAATAAACAAAACAAAATATATACTGTATGGAAATATAATTTCATGTGTATCAAATGTAATATTTGACTATATACTTATATTTGGTAACTTTGGATTTCCTAAATTAGGAATAGTAGGAAATGCTATTGGTTCGGTTATATCACTAATACTAGGCATAGTGTTTTATATTATTATAATAAAAAAATATAATTTAATCAGTAATACTAAAATTAATATATTTAAAAATGCAAAAGAAATTTTAAATATATCTACACCTATGATTTTACAAGAGTTTGTAGAATCAACAATAGTTGTATTTATGATGAACTATATATTATCTCAAATAGGTATGTTAGAAGTTTCTGTATATAATTTACTTTTTAGTATAATAAATATAGCATTGATGCCAATGTATGCATACTCATATGCATCATTAAATATAATAAGTGAGGATATTGGAGCTAAAAATACAATTGAAATAGACAAAACTATTAAAAGTTGTATTTTTAGAGCAATGGGATTTTATTTAGTTATATCTATGGTAATATTAATATTTAAAAATCAAATACCAATGATTATAACCAATAATATTGGGTTAATAATTAATTCATCTAAATATATGTTTATTATAGTTACTGCAAATATTATGAATATACCTGGTTGTATACTAAAATCTAGCATGCAAGCTTTAAGAGAAGAAAAGATAGTATTTATATATTCAACTATAACTTCACTCTTTTTCACATTACTGATATACATATTCGTATGTATATTAAATTATGGGCTTAATAGTGTATATATAGGATTAATGATGAATTATTTATTTTTAACTATTGTTCTGTTAAGAAAATTTTATATAAGCAAAAAGATGTTTAGTATTAAATATTCTTAATATAAAATCACTTAATACTAAATATCTATTAATTTGTAGATTTGATTTATTGAGTATATAGCTTGAGCGATGATGTGTATTATATAAGCCGCACCGACTTTCCCAAAGGGCGGAAGGAAGGCTTATATAATACACATCATTGCGGGCTACATACAACTTAGGTTACATAATTAAATTATAAATCTATCTGTAGAATACTTTTTTATATTCAAAAGGGGTCATATTATTATATTTTTTAAATAGTTTAATAAAATAACTTTGATTTTCAAAACCAACTCTAAAACACACATCAATAATAGAAATATCTTCACTTTGAAGATATTCATTCGCCATATTGATTCTATACCTGTTAATATATTCTATTGGAGTTTTACCGATTACACTCTTAAAAAATCTACAAAAATATTGATGGTTTAACCCAACGGTTTTAGCTATATCTTCTATATAAATTTTACTGTTATAGTTTTTGTGTATATACTCAAGAGCTTTTTTTATTTGCTCATCTTTATAACTAATATTCTTACTGCTATTATTAAGCTCTATTAAAAGATTTTCTCTAGCAAAAACACAAATCATCTTGTATAAACAAGACTTAACATTTAAATACCAGCCAATTTCCTTTGAATTATATTCATTTATAATTTCTTTAAATAAATCGATTATTTTATAACTATATTCTTCATCTGAATTAATACGCTGAGGCAGTTTAAATGTTTTATTTAATAATGGTGTAATAAGTGTTATTTGAGCATGATCATTTTGCTCAAAGCTTAAAGATTTAGGCGAAAAAACTAAAGCATGATGCCTACATGAGATATTGTCTACACGATTTATTTGATGTAAATCTTGGCTATTAATAAAGATTATTTCGCCTTCATTTACAATTGTAGTTTCGGTATTTATAGTTACACCAATGCTACCTTTTTCAACATAAATTATTTCAATCTCATCATGCCAATGGTAAGGAACTACCAAATCACCATATTCAAAATAACAATCATAAATCTTAAGAGGAAATAATGAACTTCCATGATTAACAAACTCTTTTAATTCTTTTAAATTTACCATACGAACTCTCCATAAATATAAAATTCTATTTAGTACAAAAAAGTCAAAATTGTGTTATTAGTTCTCAAAATAGTGTGAGAAACAATAAAAATTAATTAATATAATTAAAGTATAAATAAATAGTAATATTTTGGCAAATTAAAAAAGGTCAAATTACTTTTAAATAGAAAAATATGATTTAAACATAATAAATATGGTATTGGGAGGTAAAGTATGAAATTAAAAGTAGGAATAATAGGGTGTGGAGGTATAGCAAATGGAAAGCATATGCCTGCACTTAGTAAAATTGATGAAATCAAAATAGTTGCATTTTGTGATGTAGATGAAGAAAGAGCAATAAAAGCGAATAAAGAATTCGGTGATGAAGAGTCAAAAGTATTTACTGATTACAAAGAATTATTAAAAGAAGATATAGATGTAGTACATGTTTGTACTCCAAATAGCTCACACGCTGAAATATCTATAGCAGCAATGGAGTCAAATAAGCATGTTATGTGTGAAAAGCCAATGGCTATAAATTCTAAAGAAGCAAGAGAAATGCTACAAGCATCAAAGGATACAGGTAAAAAGTTAACTATAGGATATCAAAATAGATTTAGAAGTGATTCTAAATTTTTATACGAAGCTTGCAAAGATGGCGATTTAGGAGAAATATACTTAGGAAAAGCAAAAGCTATAAGAAGAAGAGCAGTACCTACTTGGGGCGTGTTTTTAGATGAAGAAGCACAAGGAGGAGGTCCTTTAATAGATATAGGAACTCATGCACTAGATTTAACATTATGGATGATGGATAACTACAAGCCTAAGTATGTAGTAGGAAATACATATTACAAGTTAGCTAAAACTAAAAATGCAGCAAATGCATGGGGACCTTGGGACCCAGAAAAATACACTGTTGAAGATTCAGCATTTGGGTTTATAACTATGGAAAATGGAGCAAGTATAATACTTGAATCTAGTTGGGCAATAAATATGTTAAATACAGGTGAAGCTAAAACTACACTTTGTGGAACTCAAGGTGGAGCAGATATGGAAGATGGACTTCGTATAAATGGAGAAGAAAGAGGAGTATTATACGATAAAAAGATACAACTAGATGCAGATGGAGTAGATTTTTATGATGGAGAGAGTGATGACCCAGCATACAATGAAGCTAGAAGTTGGATAGATTGTATATTAAATGATACAGAACCAGTAGTAAAACCAGAACAAGCTTTAGTTGTTACAGAAATACTAGAAGCTATATATGAGTCATCTAAAAATGGAGAACCAGTATTTTTAAAAGAAAAAGTTAATGCTTAATAATTTAAGATATAAAAACTATAGGAGAACTAATAATGATAAAAGTAACTATTTGGAATGAATATCGTCATGAATTAAAAGACGAAAAAGTTAAAGAGGTATACCCTGAAGGAATACATAAACAAATAGCTTCATTTTTAAATACAGATGAGTTTGAAGTAAAAACAGCTACTTTAGATGAACCAGAACATGGACTTAGTAAAGAAGCATTAGAAAATACAGATGTACTTATATGGTGGGGACATATAGCACATGATGAAGTTAGTGATGAAGTAGTAGAAAGAGTACAACAAAGAGTGCTTAAGGGAATGGGGCTTGTAGTACTTCATTCAGGACATTTTTCTAAAATATTTAAAAAACTTATGGGGACTACTTGTGACCTTAAATGGAGAGAAGCCCAGGAGAATGAACGTATATGGGTAGTAAGTCCAAGTCATCCTATAGCTGAAGGTGTAGGAGAATATATAGAACTAGAAAAAGAAGAAATGTATGGTGAACATTTTGATATACCACAACCAGAGGAGTTAATATTTATAGGATGGTTCAAAGGTGGAGAAGTATTTAGAAGTGGATGCACTTTCAAACGTGGAAATGGAAAAATATTTTATTTCCAACCAGGTCATGAAAGCTATCCAACATTCTACAATGAAAAAATTCAAAGAGTAATTAAAAATAGCGTTAAGTGGTGTGCACCTACTAAAAATGCATATCCAACTTACGGTAATCATAAACCATTAGAGACTTTATAGGGGGAGAAAATATGAAATTAGGAGTATTTACACCAGTATTTGCAAATTTAACATTTGAAGAAATGATAGAAAAAGTATCAAATGCAGGACTTAATGCAGTAGAAATAGGAACAGGTGGGTATCCAGGTAATAGCCATTGTAATATAGATGAATTACTAGGAAGTGAAGAAGCAAGAAAAGAGTATTTAAAAAAATTAGAAGATAAAGGACTTATAATAAGTGCATTTAGTTGTCACTGTAATCCTATATCACCAAATAAAGAAGAAGCAAAAAGTGGGGATGAATTAATCAGAAAAACTATAGAACTTGCATCTTTAATGAATGTAGGAGTTATAAATACATTTTCTGGAACTGCTGGAGAAGGAGAAAATGCAACTAAACCTAACTGGCCTGTAACACCATGGCCAACTGAATACAGTGATATAAAAACATGGCAATGGGAAAATAGATTAATACCATATTGGAAAGAAGTAGGTAATATTGCAAAAGAACATGGAATAAAAATAGCATTAGAATTACATGGAGGATTCTTATGCCATACTCCATATACAGCATTAAAACTTAGAGAAGAAACTTGTGATGCAATAGGTGTTAACTTAGATCCAAGTCACTTGTGGTGGCAAGGAATAGACCCTGTTGGAGCTATAAAAATACTAGGAAAAGCAGGAGCTATATACCACTTCCACGCAAAAGATACATATATGGATCAAGACAATATAAACATGTATGGAGTAACAGATATGCAACCATATGGAAATGTTCAAACTCGTGCATGGACGTTTAGATCAGTAGGATGTGGCCATAGTATGAAGGAATGGAGTGATATAATAAGTGCACTTCAAACTTATGGATATGACCATGTAATAAGTATAGAACATGAAGACCCAATAATGTCTATAGATGAAGGATTTAATAGAGCAGTAACAAACCTTAAATCAGTACTTATCACAGAGCAACCATCAGCACCATGGTGGGTATAAGGAGATAGATATGAAAGCATTAAAGATTGGAATAGTAGGCTATGGTGGTATGGGAGAGTATCACGAGAGAGAACTTATAAAAAATAATCCTTATGTCACTGTCAAAGGTATCTACGATATAGAGAATAGTAAAATAGAAGCTGCTAAATCAAAAGGCCTTGTAGGATATCTAAGTTATGATGAACTATTAAATGATGAAGAAATAGAAGCTGTTTTAATAGCTACTCCGAATGATAGCCACAAAGAACTTTCAATAAAAGCGATAAATAACAATAAGCATGTAATATGTGAAAAGCCAGTAACTATTAACAGTGAAGATTTATTAGAAATAGTAGAAGTAGCTAAAAATAATAACAAAGTATTTATGGTGCATCAAAACAGAAGATGGGACTCTGATTATTTAATAATAAGAAATCTATACAAAAACAAGCAAATAGGAGAGTTGTTCCAAATAGAGTCAAGAGTACACGGTGCTAATGGAATACCAGGGGATTGGAGGCATCTAAAAGAATATGGTGGTGGAATGTTACTTGATTGGGGTGTACATATACTAGACCAAATATTATTTATGGTGGATTCTCCAATTAAAAGTGTGTATTCTGATTTAAGTTATGTATTAGGTGATGACGTTGATGATGGATTTATTACTTATATTAACTTTGAAAATGGATTAAAGGCTGTATTTGAAGTTGGGACATCTAATTTTGTAAAGTTACCTAGATGGTATGTAAAAGGACTAAAAGGTAGCGGAGTAATATATGACTGGGATTTAAGTGGTGAACTTGTTGTTCAAAAGGAAAGCAGTGAAAAGGTAGAACTAAAACCAATAAAAGCTGGTGAAGGCTTTACTAAAACGATGGCACCACCAAGTGAGGACAGCACTATTAAGTTAGAATTACCTAAGGGTGAATTAGAGTATGAACCGTTTTATACAAACTTCTTTAAGGTAGTAAGAAATGGTGATGAGCCAATTGTAAAAAATGATGAAGTGTATAAAGTTATGAAGTTGATTGAAGATATATTTGAATCAGCAAGAATTAAAGAGACAATTTATTGTTAAGAATAGTTATTATTATAGGGGTGCGTCGGAAAAACCGACGCACCCCTATAATGATTTAATGATTATTTAGAAATATGAATGAAATTAAACTTACTATACATAAAAAAGCATATATTATTGTTCTTATAGTACAATGATTATGATTTATTAAAATGTTAGTATAATTATAAAATAAATAATGTTAGCTTTAGTAATAAGAAATAGAATGAGTCGTTAAATCATAATGGTAAGTTTTAAGCTACAAGAAATAGGGTATCTGTTTTATATTCAGTCAGAAATAGTGATATACTATTGAACAAGGGTTGGAAAAATAAACAGTAAAATTATATTTCTAAAATAGATATTGAATAATAAAAAGATTACTCTGAAAGGACATTATTAATTATGATAAGCTGTAAAGACTTACTTAATTTAGATATATTTAATTATATAACGTTAATAGCTGGAGAAAGTGGAATATACAAAAATGTAACATGGACATACATATGTCAAACCCTAGACTTTAGCAAGTGGGTAAATGGAGGCGAGTTATTATTTATAACTGGAATGGGTATGGACTTAGAGGAAAGTTCTCTTACAAAGTTAATTAGAGATTGTGCAGATAAAGATATATCTGGAGTGGTTATATTAAATAATAGTGAGTATATAAAAGAGATTCCTAATAGTTGCATAGATTTAGCAAATGAATTAAAGATACCTCTTTTCAAAATGCCATGGGATATAAAATTAATAGATGTTACAAAAGAGATATCTAGCTATATAATGGAAAGAAACTTAATAGAAAATAAAGAGAGAGAACTAATCAAAGAACTTTTATTTATGAAGGATATTAGTAAACTAAAGATTTGTAAATTAACAAAACATTGTGGGTTTAATACAGAAGGCCTATACTTTGTATCGATATTCAAAATAGCTAATAGTTTACCAAACAACATAAAAGAGGAATATGTATCTAACTATATAAAGATGAAGCTTACACAACAAAACATATCATATGTATTAGATAAGTATGACAAAAACATAATATGTATATTGAAGTATGAAGAAAATCTAGATCAACTTAAGTATGTTTTGAAAAAAATAAATGAAGATATAAATACATACGTTAAATCAAGTTTAAGTATAGGTGGAGTATATAAAAGTATATTTGATGTAAAAGAAAGCTATCAAGAGGCAATACATGTTCTAGATTTCTATAAATACATTAACAATGATATTGAATTTATAGATTATGAAGATATTGGGTTTTATAAGATGATCTTTGATTTCAAAGATATAGAAAAACTAAAACAATATAGAGATAAAAATCTTAATAAATTAGTAAAACATGATGAAAATAAAAGTGCAGAACTACTAGACACTTTAAAAGTGTATCTATTTAATAACTGCAACTTAGTAAATACATCTAAAGCTCTATATATACATAGAAATACATTAATATATAGGGTTAATAAAATAAAAAGCGTTTTAGATAATGCATTAGATGATCCTATGAAGAAAAATGAATTAATGAATTCAATAATGATAAATGAATATTTAAATTTCTTAGAAAATAAATAGAAAAAGGGAGGACAAGCTATGACATTAATGGCAGAAATGACATGGTACGAATTTAATGAGAGAAAAGACACAGATGTAGTTATATTACCAGTAGGTTCAGTAGAACAACATGGTCCACACTTACCTTTATTTACAGATACAATAATATCAGAAGGGTTTGCAAAATTATTAGGACGAAAAACTAATGGTATAGTTATGCCATCTATAAACTATGGATATAAGTCTCAGCCAGCATCAGGTGGAGGACCACTGTTCCCAGGAACTATAGATTTAAATGGAGCTACATTAATAGCGTTGATAAAAGACATATTAGAAGAATTAATAAGAGATGGAGTTAAAAAAATTGCTATAGTTAACTCTCACTTTGAAAATCAAGCATTTTTATTAGAAGCGATTGACTTAGTAAGCAAAAGTATGCCTGATGGAACGAAGATAATAATGATGAGCTGGTGGGATTTAATAACCGAGGAAACTATAGATAAGGTTTTTGATGAAGTTGAGTTTCCAGGCTGGGCACTAGAACATGCTGCTATTACAGAAACCTCATTAATACTTAAATTTGCAGAAAATCTAGTTCATATGGATAGACTAATCGATGAGAAAATAGAAGAAGTACCAACATATCAAGTATATCCTATACCAAAAGACTTAGTGCCAGCATCTGGATTATTAGCTATAGGAAGAACTAGTTCAAAAGAAAAGGGCGAATTAATAGTAAATGAAGCCTTAGATAAAATGGTAAGTATAGTAAACAAAGAACTAAAGAAGTAATATGTCGATTTAAAATGAGAGCTTGTTGTTCAAAATGAAACAAACAAGAAAGCAGAACTAAAGAGAAAACTTATTATTAAATATATTGTTATAAAAGGCGTCGGTTTCTACGACGCCTTTTTAGTATAGAGATAAATTATATCTATTGCGTATCACGTAACGTCATAATATATACTTACTTATATAACAATCCACGTATATCAAAGTTTATTGTGCTGAAAGATGGTTATAATGTAAAGAATTATACAAAACTAAAAACTTTAAAAGGAGACGCGAACAATGAGAATTCTTAAACTTAAAAATATAAATAAGAGTTATACAATAGATCGAAAAGTAAAAACTTCAGTATTAAAGGGTGTCAATGCAGAATTTAATTCTGGTGAAATGGTGGCTATATTAGGAGAATCAGGCTCGGGTAAATCTACTTTAATGAACTTGATAGGTGGTCTTGATAGAGAATACACTGGAGAGATATTAATAGGTGATAAAAATTTAAAGGATCTTACAGAAAAAGAAATAGATGCTTATCGAAAAGATAAGGTAGGATTTATATTCCAAAACTTTAATCTTATTCCTCATCTTACTGTTATAGATAATGTAACAATAGCTATGACATTATCAAATATCAGTAATAATGAACGTATAAAACGTGCAAAAGAAATTTTGGATCAAGTGGGTCTAGCCGATCAAATGTATAAAAAACCTAATCAATTAAGCGGTGGACAAAAACAAAGGGTAGCTATTGCTAGAGCATTAGTTAACGATCCAGATATAATCCTAGCTGATGAGCCTACTGGAGCTTTAGATTCAAAAACAAGTGAGCAGATTTTAAATATAATTACGAGTATAGCTCAAGGTGGAAAACTGGTAATTATGGTTACACATTCTAATATAGTTGCCAAACAATGTAATAGAGTAATAACTATAAAAGATGGTGTTATTTTAGATGACAAAGTAAACTATGAGGTAGACTCTAATAATATAGGAGAAGATATAAATCAAACTAAAACAAAACAAAATCTATCCCTACTTGCATCGATTAAACTATCTATACGTAATATGAGGCAAAAACTTGCAAGAAACATACTTGTATCATTAGGATCGAGTATAGGCATAATTAGTATAATTTTGATGCTAGGAATAAGTACGGGTATAAAAGATTACATAACAAATCAGATGAATGCAAATGTTAATCCATTATTAATAGAAGCATCTAAACCTAATGATACTGAAAATGAAACCAGTGGGCCAAAGCCTCCGTTTTCACTTAATGGAAATAAAGAGTTTACTAAAAAAGAAATCGATGAACTTAAATCTATTAAAAATGTTGATAAACTAGAATTAGGATATTCTGCAATGACATTCGGAAGTACTGTAAAAATAGATGATGTTGAACATCAATTTAGTCAGGTAGCAACTATATCAAATGCACTACTAAATGATTCTTTTGTAGCAGGTGTTTTACCAAAAGATAAAGAAGTAGTAGTATCTGATACTTTAGCAAATGCAATTTCAGATGATACTGAGTCTGTAATAGGTAAAGAGATAGAAGTAAATATAGTAGATACAGGAAAAATTATAAGTGGTAAAGCAAAGATAAGTGGAGTTTACCAAAGTAGTAATCCTATGGAATACTTATTATTTAATTTAGAAGATATAAAGAAAATATATGAAGATAATGAAATAGATATAGAGCCTAATGTTGCTAATATAACAATGAAAAATAAGGAAGATATAAATGACACTAAAGAATTTTTAAAAAATAGAGGATACAGTATGTCAATGCCTGATCAAATGATTGATATGTTTAATGAAATGTTAGATGTACTTACAATCATACTTATAGTAATATCAGGTATTTCCTTAATAGTTTCGGCTATAATGATATTAGTAATTTCATATATTAGTGTAGTTGAAAGAACTAGTGAAATTGGTATATTAAAAGCAATAGGAGCTAGAAGGAAAGATATAAAAAGGATATTTAGAACGGAGTCATTTGTTTTAGGTGTGTTTGTAGGAACTATTGGTATTCTAATATCTATTTTACTTTCAATAGTAGCTAATTCAGTATCGCTAAAGCTTATGGATGTAGAAATGGTGATTTTAAAACCCTCGGATTTAATAATAGGATTTTTAGTAGCTGTAAGTGTTAGTGTAATTTCAGGAGTATTCCCAGCGGCAAAAGCAGCTAAACTTGATCCTATAGAATCATTAAGACATGAATAAGTTTATTATAGATTATATAAGTAAAGTGAGGTGATAGAAATGCAAGATAAAGGTCAAATTTCCATTAGCAAGCTAGCGAAATTTGCAAATGTATCTGTGAGAACTTTACAATATTATGACCAAATTGGATTATTAAAACCATCCTCATTTAGCGAAAGTAAAGGAAGGCTATATACAGAAAATGATATTGCCCTACTTCATCAAATAGTAACATTAAAATCATTAGGACTTACTTTAGATGAAATAAAGCGTAAAATTAGTCCTGTTGATAATAGTAATGATGTTTTAGATATTTTGACTCAACAAGCATATATTATTAATGAACAAATATCAAAGTCTAGAAAAGTTTTAGAATCAATTGAAATGATTAAAAGGGAAATTAATGATTCTAAAAAAGTAGACTGGTCAAAATATTCTAATATGATGAAGCTAATAAGTGATAATAATGAATATTATTGGGTGATTAATTATCTAGAGAAAGATATGATCAAAAAAATATCAGATATACACGAAAATAACAATGAATTAAATAGACCAGAATGTTGGTTAAAGATATGTTTAAATAAAGCTATTGAATTGGATAATAAGGGTGTTTTATACGATAGTGAAGAAGCTCAAGCACTGGCAAATGAATGGTGGGATTATATTAAGCGATATACAGATGGAGACAAAGAGCTTATTCATCAGATTTACAATTTTTATAATTCTGAATATGAATGGCCAGGAGAATTTGGAAGTATTCAAAAGCGATCCAAGGTATTTTTAGAAAAAATAATAGAGCATTACCTGATACAAAATGAAATAATTTTACCATAGAGGGGGTCGGTTTTTCCGATGCCCTTTTAATATTTGTAAAGGATGGTATTTAACATAAAAAGGAAAAATATGTTGACCACTTGGTCTACGAGTGATACTATTTAATTGACAGACTAGTAAGTCTATGAAAGGGGAGCGCTATGAATGAAAGAGAAAAACAGGCAACAATTAGTAAAGATAAAATAATAAATGTTGCACTAGAAGAGTTTGCAATTAACGGATTTAAAGCAACATCAACTAATTCTATTTGTAAAAACGCTAAAATATCAAAAGGATTATTATATCATTATTATGAGTCCAAGGAAGTACTTTATTTAAACGTATTACAACACGTAATTGATAAACTTAAAGAAAATATAACAATAGGAATTGATGACAATCATAAAAAAGGAATTGATTATATAAGTGAATACTTTAATAGAAAATTTAAATTCTTTAGAGAAAACCCACTTTATTCAAAGCTTATTGAAAGTGTAATATTAGATAATATCGAAATTACCAAAGATATGGTGAAAGAATATGAAGATTATAACAATTCACTTATCTATGAAGTAATAAAAAATGTAGATATTAATCCAAAGTTCGATAGAGAAAAAGCCTTTGAATTAATAGTAATCATAGGAGAAAAGTTAGAAGAAAAACACTTAAAAAGCATTGATAATGTAGATAAAGAAACTGCACTTGAAGAATTTAGAAAAGACCATAAGATAATGATAGAGATGGTATTTGCAGGAATAGATAAGTAAGGGGGATTAGAATATTATGTTTAAAGGAATTATATTATTAACAGTATTTTTAATAATTGCATTTATGGTTGGAAAACTAGTTTCAAAACTACAGTTACCAGCGATACTAGGATGGTTAATAACAGGAATGGCCATAGGGCCTCACGCTCTAAATTGGCTAAATGGAAGTATAATGGATACAAATTGGTTTCATATTCTATGCAACATAGGTGAAGTATTAGTAGGTATGTTAATAGGTACTGAATTGATATTGAAAGAACTTAAAAAATCAGGAAAACAAATAGTTACTATATGTATGTTTGAAGGAATAATGGCATTTGTATTAGTTACAATAGCCTTCTTTATATTTGCAGATATACCAATTTCAATAGCCTTTGTATTTGGAGCAATTGCATTAGCTACAGCTCCTGCACCATCTTTATCAATAGTAAAAGAATATAATGCAAAAGGTCCTGTATCAAAAACATTAATACCACTAGCTGCACTTGACGATATGCTAGCAGTACTTGTATTTTTCGTTGTAATTGGGTTGGTTTCAGGATCAATGACTGGAGAAGAAGTAAAGATACTTCCGATAATTATGATGTTAATAGTACCTTTAGCAATAGGTGGATTTACAGGGATTCTAGGTGCAAAAGTATTAAAGCAAGAATGTTCAAAAAACATGACTATTTTAAAAACAGCCTTATTAATAGCACTTACTATTATAATAGGTAGATATATAAATGATAATATAATACAAGTTAACTTATTATTATCAGGAATAGCATTTGCAGCAGCAATAGCTAACATGGTAGAAGAAAAAAGATTAAACCAAATACTCCAAGCTATAAATCCTATAATAGGGATAGCACTTATAATAATGATAGTGAACCTAGGTGCACCTCTAGATTATAATTTAATCTTAGGAGCAGGTGTTTTAACGGCCATATATATTATAGCAAGAGCTATAGGTAAGATATCGGGAGCATATATAGGAGGTAAATTATCTAAGGCAGATGATAATGTATGTAAATACTTAGGGCTAACGCTTTTACCTCACTCAGGAGTATCACTTTTATTCACAGGAATAGCGGTAGGTAGTTTAGCCCCATTTGTACCAGAGTATGCTACTATGATACAAGGTACTATTGCAGCAGCTGCTGTTATTAATGAGATTATAGCTGTATTTCTAGCTAAGCAAGCATTTAAATTAGCTGGAGAAATAGGGCATAATGATATGTTAAGAGAATCGGATAATTTTATATTAGAAGAAGCTGTTACAGAGCAAAGAAGTAAATAGCCTGGTTTATAGTTTTTAGTAGCAAATTGGGCTCACTATGCTGGGTATTATATAATACCCAGCATAGCTAAATCCATAGACTATGTTTATCAAACTCTAATTCAATGCATTTCCAAGATTCATTTAAAATA
>NZ_JBOFYU010000254.1:0-11082 GCF_051654825.1 Clostridium sp. | reverse complement strand
AGTATTTGAATTAAAACCATCTATAACTCCACTATGCCTTATAATACCATCTTCGACAAAGACACCATATCCATAGTTATCTACTGGAGTAGTCATCGCTATATAAGATTCTCTTGATATAATATCACCTTTATGAAGCATTCTATTCCATCTAAGCATATCGAAAACATTTGAATATATATTTCCTGCAGCATAAGTAAAGTTTGGATTAGCTACTATCTTTCCAGATTCTGGACTTCCATGACCTCTAGCATCACCCTCTTCCATCTTCATACTACTAGTAGTCATTTTAGTAGGCTCAAATATTTTTTTTTCTATATACTCTTCGTAAGTCATTCCACTTTCTTTTTCTATTATCAATCCAAGTAAATAATAGTTTGTATTGCAGTAATCATACACTGCATTTGGTTCAGAATGTAAATCAGTTAAATTTAAATTCCTTATTATTATATCCTTGTTCCATCTTTTATCTTCAACATATTTATCAAAATACTTTGTATTTTCATATTCCTTAAGAATGTTTTTAGATTCATCATCCTTAAAATATAGTTCAACTTCATTTAAGTAATCTGGCATTCCTGATCGCATTTGAAGTAAGCTTCTTATAGTAATTTGACTTCCATATTTATAATCTGGAAAATACTTGTCTATTGTTTGATCTAAGTTAATCTTATTTTTTTCTATTAATTGCATTACAGCCGCAGCAGTAAATTGCTTTGTGTTAGATGCAATTGCAAAACGAGTAGATAATGTATTTTCTCTATTTTCCTCAACATCTGCATAGCCGTAAGCCTTTGCAAATTTAATATCATCGCCTTTTGCAACTAAGGCTACCCCTTGAAATGCCTTGTTAGCATACTCTTCATCTAAAAACTTTTCTATATTTTCATAACCAGGTTCTACAACTCTCTCAATTTTATCTTCTTCCCTATTTTTCGCAACTTGATTTTTTTCAGTATTATTATCCTTTCCCTTATAACTATCTTCAGTAATGTTATCTTGAACATTAGATATTAAAGATTCTTCTCCAACCTCACTTGAATTACATCCAGATAAAAATAACATAGTACTAAGTGAAAAAGATACCATCAATAATAAATATTTTCTCTTCATAAATCTCCCCCGCTTTTATCATTAATACTTTTTCCTTTGCTTATATTTTATAATTTTATCACATAATCCATTTATAATAAATATTTTAATAATGTAAAGTAAAATTTCATCAAATAATATTTTAATTACTTTCAACTATATCTTAACCTCTATCCTAGGACTTGATTGCTATCCTAGGATTTATTGATTATATGAATATTATTTTGTACATTTATAAATAATAAACTTACAAAGTTAATCCTACGTCTCTTATAAATGACGAATATTTAAAGAAAATTTAATATGATTAAAAATATACATCAAGTTTAGCATTAAATATTCAATAAAAGAATTGATATGTCTAATAATAGTAAAATTAGATTTCAATTAGTTGACATATCAACTAATTAGAAGTATAATACAGTTGACATGTCAACTAATTCAAGGCGGTGATTTTATTAATAAAAAACAATTTATTACTCAAACCTTAACTTTTATAGCAAATTCAATATTTATTAACATTTTCGCAAAAATCTTTGGAATGTCAAATTCAATAGTGGCTGTATCTATCGTTGTTATTGCACTAAGTCTCTTAGCAATAGACTTAAGAGAAAATATTATGAAAAAGACATTTTGCATTTCAATGGTTATGTTGATAATAGGACTATGCGCTTCTTTAAGCAATATTAATCCTATTTTAGGATTTATAATAAACCTAGTGGTTATATTTTTAATTGTTTATGAAGGGTCAAATACATATAAAGAAAACTTATATTTTCCATTTTTACTAGCTTATATTTTCATGAAAATGTCTGCGCCAGCAAGCTTAAATGATTTACCAATGAGAATTGTAGCTCTATTTGTAGGCTGTGTCTACATCTTGATTGTTCAATTAGTTCTTAATAAAGATAGATTTAAAAAGACTATTTTAGGTACTAAACAAGGTATTATATCTATGACAATTCAGCGAATTAACTATCTTTTAGATGAAAAGTATGAAAAGTTTTCAAAGGAAGAAATTTATCCTTTAGCTCAATTAGTAATAAAAGCAATATATGATAACCGTTCAAAAGGAAAGGTTATGACATCAAAGAATAAGGGAATAGTATCTTTAGTCTTAACTATTGAAAAGTTATATGGTTTACTAAGTAATTTATCTGAAAAACCTTCACTAAATTCAAATGAAAAAAATTTTTTATATGAAGTAAAGAACCTATTAAAAGAAATTGATAAGTATTCTCCCACTTCTAATCTTAATGAAGAAATTAAGAAAAATATAATATATACTATAGAAAATTTAAGCTTAGAAGCAGAAACTACTATTCTAAATAATATTGCAGAAACACTAAGTGAAATACCTAAAGCAATAGAGTTATTAGAAAGTGGAGAAAAAGAAGATAATACGGTTTCATACATTAAACACTTAATTAAACCAATAAAAACAGACTCTTTTAGCTTTAAGTTTGCATTGAAATTATCAATTTCAATAAGTACTATAATCTTATTAAGTGAAGTATTTAATATAACATATGGTAGATGGATGATATTCCCTCTCATAGCTATAATACAACCTAGTATAGAAGGTACCTTAAAAAAATCATTAGAAAGAGTGTTAGGTACATTTATAGGTATAGTCTTATTTGTTATTATCTTCTCATTAGTTTCAGACAATATGGTTAGACTTAATATTACAATATTTTTAGCATATATAAACCTATTTGTGAAAAAATATTATATATCTACTTCTTTAATAGCTGTTTCAGCTTTAGGTAGTGTTGCCATGGGTGGTGGAGCTAATAGTGAGGTACTTATATTAAGAGTTATTTTTACAACCTTAGGATGTATTCTTGGTCTTCTTATAAATAAGTATGTTTTTTCTTATAATTTAAAGCGTTATAATGATGATCTTAAAATGGAATATAATCAACATGTTTATGAGATTGAAAATGCTAGCTTATGTGAAACAAAAAGATATGACGCTATGTTAAAAAGCAAACTACTTCAATATAAGATAAAAGAATAAAATAACTAACTATCATAAAAGGAGCAGAATTTTATGAAAATGTATGAAACCGAATCAATTAGCAGATATATCAATCAATTTTATAGACAAGGTCTCTCCTATTTAGGTAAGGAATATAAAGATTATGGAATAGGTGCAGGTCAATATCAATTTTTAGTATACCTATATATAAAAGATGGCTTAACCCATGACGAGTTAACAGAAAAAATAGGTGTAGATAAAGCTATTACAACAAGAGTTATCTCAAAGTTAATGTCAGAAGGATATATTGAAAAAGTTCAAGATAACCAGGATAAAAGAAAATTTTATATTTATTTAACTGATTATGCAAAAGAAAAAAGAGAAGCAATACTAGATATATCAAAAAAGTGGGAAAAGGAGCTTATTAAAGACATTTCTGAAGATGAATTAATACAGCTTTATAAGATTTTGAGAAAAATGAGTAAATCAGAAAACATTTATACATTTTGTGATGAAGAAATTTAAAGTATAATATATAAGGAGTTTTAAAGATGATAAAGTATTTTGAAGGAAGATTTGACAATAAGGTTATGATTATAACAGGGGCTGCTACAGGTATAGGAAGAGCAACAGCTCTTAGAGCTTCAAAGGAAGGAGCTAAACTAGTTTTAGTTGATATAAAAAAAGAAGAGGGCGAAGAAACTCTAAATAAGGTTTTAGAAGACAATGGTGATGCTATCTTTATGCAATTAGATTTATCTAAAGAAGAGTCATCAGAAATAATGGTTAAAAAAGCCTTAGAAAAATACGGAAAAATAGATATAGCTGTTAACAATGCAGGTGTTATGGGTCAACCAAGCCCTGTCCATCAGCTTGATAAGGAAAAACTTGACTACACAATGCAAAACAACTTCTACTCAGTATTTTACTGTTGTAAACATGAAATAAATGCATTTATAGATAAAAATATAGGTGGAGTTATAATAAATAATGCATCAATAGCTGGTATTACAGGACTTCCTGGGAATCCTGCCTATGTAGCTTCTAAGCATGCTGTAAATGGATTAACAAAAAATTTAGCTTTAGATTATGCACGATATGGAATAAGAGTAAATTCAGTAAACCCAGCAGGTACTGATACTCCAATGGTACATGAAGCTATGGCTTATGTAAAAGCTAAAAGAGAAGCAGCTATTGCAAATGGTATTGACCCTGCTACAGCTCAATCAATGGCAGGACAAAAAACTAAGAGCATATTAAAGAGTGCAACAAATATGGATGCAACGTCTGAAGAACAAGCAGCATCTATACTGTTTTTAGCATCTGATGATTCTACTCATATGACGGGTGCTATTTTACAAACTGATGGAGGATGGACATCATTTTAATCTGTAAAGTTAATTAAAGTACAAATTATTATTCTGTATATTAAAAATGCTCTGGACCTCTATGGTTTCCAGAGCACTAATAATTTATATTATTCTTAAAATTGTTTAACTAATTAACGCCTATGCTGGGCACACCATAGAAAAAGCCAGTATAATTATAATAATTACACTGGCTACTTTTTATTATTTTTCAGTTCTTACATTAACAGATACTGGTTTACTTTTCATTCCCCTAGTACCTTCTGACACAACTTTAAATCCATAAATTGTGTTTGCTTTTAAGTCTGTAACTTCATATTCTAATCTATCATTAGCTTTAACTCTATCAATTTCTTTACCGTCTTTATAAATTATATATTCAGCTACTTCTGTACCTGTTTTAGGTGCTTCCCACTCTAATTTAACTGAATTAGAATGCTTTTCAGTAACTCTTAAATTAGTTACCTTCTTAACATCTTCTACTTCTTCTTTTTCCTTAACTGTAATTTCCCACGTAGCATATCCTGCACCATCATTTATAGCAGCTGTAATAATTGCTTTTCCTTCAGCTTTACCAACAACTTTACCATCTACTACTGTTGCAATACTATCTGCTGTTGAAAGATACTTTATTGATTTAACAACAATATCTTCTGTATTTAAAGAAAAGTTTAATTCGGCCTCTTCCCCTACATAAATATCAAACTTATCTTTTTCTACAATAACATCTTCTATTTGTGGAATAACTCCATCCTTAGTTACTGTAATAGCACAATATAACGTTGCTGAACCATTAGCTAATGAAACCTTTATATCTGTTTCTCCTGGATTAACAGCTGTAACTAAACCATTTCCATCAACAGTTGCAATATCTTCACATTTAGATTCCCAAACTAATTCTAACGGAGCTTCAGCTGGATTTGCTGTAATAACAAGTTGAGCAGTATTATTTTCCACATCATTTACATCTAATGATAAATAAGTTTCATTAATGCTTATTTCTTCTAATCTTATTTCATCATAATATCCTGTTGATTTTATTATATCTTCAAGAGTTCTTCCATTATAAGAAGCTTCTGGAGTCTTTTTTGATGAATTTTGTTCATTACCTCTCAAGAAATTAAAAATTATAAAATCAAGATCATCACAATCAACAATACCATCAAAATTAAAATCTACTGGAACCTCATTATAATCAACTTTTTGTCCATAATACTTTTCAACTTCTAAAGCATCATGAATATCTATAACATCATCCTTATTAACATCACCTGCTAAAGCATAGTTATAGAATTCTGAACCTAATAAATAGTACACCTTTCCTAAAGTTTCTCCATTAACCATTCTAGATGGAATAAATTTTGCCTCTTTTCTAAAATGTCCTGGTAAATCAGTTACAACCTTATACTCCTCTTTAGATGTTGGTAAATCCTGTGCAATATACTCATCATTTGCACTACTATAAATTAATTCATACTTATTACCTTCAGTATCTTCTACCCAAATATACTTATCTAAATTTGAATTGTATTTTCCTCTCTCATTTGCTAATAAGAAACCTTCACCTACTTGTTGAGCCCTAACTGATGATGTACTTTGTTTAATGTTTACACCTTCATAAGTTGCTTTATTAGACATATTTGTAATATTACCATCTTTATCTTTAACAGTTAAATATCTACACTCAATATATTCTCTGTAAAACTCACAGTTTGAATCGTCAACTAATTTAAATTCTATATCTAATAATCCTAAGTCACCAGATATATCAACATTATTTCCATCCTTGTCTGTTATATTTAAATTTAATTCAATATATCTAACCATTGCGCCTTGTATCTTTTTATCTATAGTGTACTTATAACCTTTTTCATTAACAATTTTTTGAAGGTCTTTATTAAGTTTAATATCCATAATTTCAAAGTCTTTTAAATAAGTTAATACATAATTAAAATTACTTCCACCATCTAAATTTTTAACAGATATAGTTGATACTATATTTTCCCCTTTAGACATATCTTTCTTATCTAATGTTATACTACTATATGGCATTCCTTCTTTAACAAAGAAATATCTTGGTGGCATAAATAGATTTTGAGATGTTGCAATATCTGTTGGCATTGGAGAAATTTCTATAACACCATTTTCTAAATCTGATTTTTCAATACCCATCTTGAAATTACCATTTTCATCAACTGGTATACCCCATCTTGGCATTCCATTCATAAATCCATTTATTATTATATCTTTCTTAGTTACATCATGTCCCATTTCTTGTAATGCTTCTATACTGTTATCATCAACATTACCATGAACCCAGAAAGCTTCATGCATTTCACCAAAGTATTCTTCTGTAGTGTACATATCATCAGATATTTCATATACACCAGCCTTTTCTTCCATAGTAATTTGTACATCCTCATTATCAACTAAAATATTATAATTATATACAAGTGGTTCCTGCAGATCATTTGCATAAGCTACAACATCTAATGTGTACTTTCCATCTGTTAAAGAACTTCTTGTAAAGGTAATATCATCACCATCCATTGGGAAATATGAAGCTCTTGAATTTAACATATAAAAAGCATCTCCATATCCTGCTGGTAAATATGATAAATCTATATATCCAGCTAACCCTATTCTTTCACCTGTTTCATAATCATTTACAAATACTTCGATATGATCTATAGGTGATGAAGGTTCAATATATGCCGAAATTCCTAAATCTTTTATAAAATGCATCATTTCTAAATCATTACTAATAGCTGGTCTAGAGAAGTCTAAAGTCTTTATTCCTGGTTCAGTGTAAGTAACTGAAAAAGGAGTTCTATAAACTTCATTGCTATCTTCTTCATTAGTAAATATTATATATCCTTCATATCTTCCTTGCGCTGCTGTACTTGGAATTTTTATAGTTGCATTAATATTAACATCTTCTTTAGCATTTACAGTTAATTTTTCTGGTACATCTAATACTACACCATTTGCCTTTGCATCTTCTGCTAATGCTTTTTCTCCTAAATATTCTACTGAAATATTAAAGTTTTTATTTACATCACCCTTATTATTTAAGCTTAAAGCTAAGGATTTTTCTCTATCTTCATCATTAGTATAAACTCTATCAAAAGATAAAGAACCTGTTAAATAATCTATTTCTATTAAATTGTTGTTTCCATCAAGTGATTCACTTTTGTCAAGTACACTTATACTTACATCATTGTGAACAGCTTTATATGCATCAACTCTACCAGCACCTACAGCATTTATTGGATATTCTTCCTTTAAATTAACTGAACTGTTCATTAAGGAAACCTTTAACTCTGAAGGAGTTAATGTTTTATCATTTTGAATCATTAATGCTGCTACACCAGCTACATGTGGACTTGCCATTGAAGTACCTGATATTCTTGAATACGCATTATTATAATCTATTCCCTCTTCTGGACTATTAATATATTCAGGATAAGTTGAGAATATTGCATCTCCTGGTGCTACTACATCTGGCTTTATCATTCCATCTGATGCTGGTCCTCTTGAGCTAAAATCAGCTAATATATCTCCTTCTGTAGTTGCTTTACCTGTAACTTTTAAAGTAGTCTTTAGTGGATTTCCACTATTATTTGCTTCTTCTATAAAGCCTTTAATCTTTTCTCCATTCTCCATATTTATAGCAATGGCTGGAACTCTTTTTTCAGCCTCACCTAGATAAAGATTAAGCTCCTCTCCTGGAATATTGTTTACTACTATTGCACCAGCTGCACCAGCATTTGCTGCATTAGCAAGTTTTTCAGTAAAGCTAAGTTCTCCACGATCTATAAGAACTATCTTATTTTTTACATCTAAATCTATAAAGTCAGATTCAAATCCATATCCAACATTAACTATTTCATATTCTCCATTAACAAATGGATCTAAGCTTTCAAATTTTCTTGCAAATAATCTTCCGTCTATTGTTTTTCCATTTGATAAGTTAATATCAAATGTTTCTACATTTATATATGTGCTACTTGCTCCTACAGATATTGCTAAAGCTGATGTTCCTGGAGCCCCTAATGTTGAAAGTCCTGGTCCAGCATTACCATTTGCAACTACTGTAACTACTCCAGCAAGTGAAGCATTATTACAAGCAATAGATGTAGGTGATAATGGATTTGTGCTAGTAGCTCCTAGTGATAAGTTTATAACATCCATCTCATCTTTTACAGATTGTTCTATAGCTGCAATTATTCCAGATGTTGCTCCTGAGCCATATGGTCCTAAAACTCTATATGCATATAAATCTACATCAGGTGCTAAACCAGTTACAGCAAATTCACTTTCACTATTTTCACCTGTCGCAGCAATTGTACCAGATACATGTGTACCATGTGACGTATAGAAAGAACTACCTCCCTCTATTTCTGGTGCTCCACTACTAAGCCAATCTTCATATGTTGTTTCCATTGGATCATTATCATTGTCTACAAAATCATATCCACCTTTGAAATTCCCTTTTAAATCTGGATGATTATAATCAATACCAGTATCAAGAACTCCAACCTTTACTCCTTCTCCTGTTAAACCTTCTTCTCTTAGCTTGTCTACACCTATTAAAGGTGTACTTGAAACCATTCGTGAGTTAGGATTTTCAGTATTTGAAGAATATGTTTTAATTTCATTTTCAATTGGATCTGCTTTTACTACATCATCTTTCCATATAGCCTTTACAACTCCGCTATCTAATAATCCTTCAATATCAACACCTTTTATAGACATAGAAACACCATTAAAAGTATTGTAATATGAATGTTTTATAGTGTATGTTTCTTTTCTTTCCTTACCTTTAGCATTTATAAAGCTTTCAAAAGCTTTATGCTCATTTTCAACAGAATTACTCATATCAAAAGTTGATATTCCACCATTTAAAGACTCTTGAGTAATAAGTGGTAATGAGTTAAATTCTACTATAATTGATTGATACTCTTGTGATGAAGTATCAACCCCTTCTCTAATAGGATTTCTTTTAAGCTCTGCATCAGCTCTGTCTAATTCCATTTTATACTTCTCTGCTAATGACTTTACTGATTCACCTCTAGATGAATTGTTATACGCCTTAGCGCCTTGTGCTGGCAAATACGATATAAATAAAGTAAATGCAAGTACGCCCCCAATAATTTTTTTTCCTAAATGTCTTCTTATCATTTTTATCCCCCTTTTACATTTAGTAAATAAATATAATAAACAGATTAAAATTGTTTACATATTAATCCATTTATTACATTTTATTTATTAATTGTAATTATGTCAACAAAAATACATATATTTTGTAAAAAAATTTTATTTTTGTTTGTTTTAAAGAGTATTATTTTAAATAAAAATTAAAAAGAGGTTATCTATTAAATGATGAAAAATCACTTAATAGATAGCCTCACAACTCTTTTGTAGAATAATTAAATGCTCAATGATATTCAAACATATCTAAATATATATACCATTTTTCTCTATACCTAAACAACAAATATCCGTTTACCTTTGATAATTATATGCTTTTGAATTTCAATATACTTCCACAACAAATACCTACACTTAAACATATCAAAGTTATCCCCATTAATTTATTAACAGAGAGATACTTAACTCCTAAAAATAATATTCCTCCACATACTATAATAAAGAAAAAAGATAATAAACATATAAGTGGGTACCTTATGTACTTACTGAGCTTTTTATTACTACTTGCAATAGTAGCTCCCTCAAATAATAATTCCAAAATAAACTCAAATAAAAAATACATACTTATTACCCCTAAATTTATATTTTATATAGTAGCCTCTTCAGCTAATTTAGCATGAAGTTATTTTCCTTTATTTTATAATTGTATCATATAGAATTTTTAAAATATATTATTATCAGAATTAGTTTAATGTAAAACTCTCCTTCTAATAACCTATAATTCTCTTATTGTTTACTTGAAAGTAATGTTATTCAATATCCTTTTATTTAGTTTACACAAAATTATTTGCAGTGTTTTTGCAAACTAGGTCCTTTAACTACTCATAATTTATTCGAAGGTGAAATGTGACATCTATATCAACTTTTTTAATAGCTGCAGCAATAATTCCTGTAAGTAGTCTTCTTGTTTCTTTTGTAAAACTACATGGTGTAGTTAATAGGAAGTTTTTATTAATATTCATATTAAAGATATCAAAGGTTAGTCAATCTCCCTACATTATGCTTATTGCTGTTCTCTTAACCATATTATTTATTTATTCAATAACATCTTCTTCTCTACTTTTGCCCATAGCTTGAGCTAAGTTAATTATATTCATCTATGTTTCCTTCATTCTTTATCAAATATATTTATTAAGAATAAAAATATCTAATTGCCCATCTAAATATCCTACAGGTGATAAAGTCATCACTAAGTACTCTATATTTCTCTGGAAGCTCGTTTATCTCTGGTATATAATCAAAATATCCATTTTTTACTTGTACCTTCCATTCGTCAAATTCATATGTATCAGCTACCCCTTCTTTTGGGATTATCACAGCATGTACATTATGTGGATAATTCTTTTTAGCTTAATAGCCCTTACTAATTACTCCACAAATATATATATAGCTTTAAACTCCTCCACTTCATTAAATATGATTATA
>NZ_JBOFYU010000253.1:0-6729 GCF_051654825.1 Clostridium sp. | reverse complement strand
CTTTAATATTTTGTGTTCTACTTAAAACTATTTTCTTAGTATTAGCTATTTGATTCGAATAAAATTCCTTGAAATTAAATAAATATCTATCAAACCTTTCAGAATCTATTACAGTGATTATGTTGTCAATTTCAACCTTTTCTTCTATTTCATTTGATTTAAAAATATTAATTACCTCTGTAAGCTTAGCTACTCCTGATGGCTCTATTAAAATTCTTTCTGGATTGTATTTTTCTATAACTTCTAAAATAGCCTTTTTAAAGTCTCCAGTAACCTGACAGCAAATACACCCTGCATTTATTTCTGTAACTTCTATATCTGATTCTCTTAAGATAGCCCCATCAATACTTACTTCTCCAAATTCATTTTCAATTATTGCTACATTTCCCTCATATACCTTGTCCTTAATTAGCTTTTTCATAAGCATAGTTTTTCCTGCACCTAAAAATCCTGAATATATATCTACTTTTATTTTCACTAAAATCCTCCTAATTACTCTTATTTCCCTTAAAGAATCTTATGTTTTTAAATAAAAAGATATGATTACAACTTGTATTTTTTTTATTTTTGGTAATACTAATTATGATTAATTTTTAATATTAAGGAGAGATTATATGTCTAGTAAAACAGGTGTAGTTAAATGGTATAACCAAGAAAAAGGCTTTGGATTTATTTCTTGTGATGATGGAAATGACGTTTTTGCCCATCATTCTCAAATAAAAGAAAAAGGTCCTGAAAAAGATTTACATGAAGGTGAAAGCGTTAGCTTTTCAATAGAAGAGGGTGAAAGAGGCCCTATGGCTGTAAATATCCAAAAAATATAATAAATAAGCTCATGCAAGTGCATGAGCTTATTTATTATCCTCTTTAAGATTTTTATCTACTTTTTCTAAATAATTTATTTCATTTACTATATTATTTTCAAATTCTTTAACTGCTCCCTTTGTATAATTACCAAGTGCAGCAATATTAACCTTTCCATTAATCTTATTACTATCCATATAGTATCACCTCATAATTATATTGCCCATGAAAATACTATATATTCAACTATTCTATTTATGTTAACGTTTAAATTCTAAATCGGATTGTACATATATAATACATTTATTATAAAATCTCTTGTATCAGAATCTAATTTTCTTGTTGCTTCTATTGATTTTATATTAAAAATTCTACTAAATAAACTATAAGCTAATTCGCAAATAAATTTACCTGAGTGATTTATCCTTCCATCCTTTGATAATCTTTTAAAGTCTATTCCAAGGTTATCTACATATTCCTTAGTTACTGGATAAACATCCTCTAGACTTAATAACTTTAAGATTAATTCTAGTTCTTCCTTGTTATTCCCCTGTACTCTGTTAATTAAATCAAAGTAATTATTCATATGTGCAGCATTTATAAAATCAATCTCACTATTCATCAATATCATCTCCTTTTATTTAATTATATACTATAATTTTGTCATTTTTGTTTCAACTACATTTAAAAATACATCCTTTTAAACATATCCTCTCTAAATGTTTCTTACTATATATATAATATTAATTTAAAGGTTATATATGTTACTAAAATCCTTTTAAAATTAAAAAATCAGATAGTTCTCTCTATCTGATTTCTTCCCTATGATAATAAATTTTATACTCTACAACTTCCTGAATATGAATCCTTAAACATATCTGCTTTTCTCTTTTTATTTATATAATTTATTGCTCTCATTTTAAATCTTTCTACATGATTGTACTTATAAAAAGCTTCTAAATCAGAAGATACAAAAATACCGTCCATAATTAAGTACTTTAAATCTTGTAGATTATTTAAATTTTCTTCCTCTACATTTTCCTTTTCTGCTTGAAGCATTAAGCTTTCAAAATTATCTCTTGCTTTTGTTAGCTTGTCTATAATACTTTCTTCTGTAGTAAATAAACTATCATTATTTGATAACTCATAAATAAACTTAATATACTCATTATTTACTGCATTATATTCATCATATATTTTAACTAAGTTCATAACTTTACCTCACAATTTTGTTTTTTTACATTATACCACATAATTTAATATAGTTTTATTCTTTTGATAGCTCAATAATTTTATTTTTTAATGTCTCCAATTCCTTTTCTAATTTTTTTAGTTTTTCTTCAATATTATCTTCATCTTTACTTTTCTTTCTATCTGTTTTATCCTTTGTATCACTTTCATTATTGCTTTTTTGTGGATCATTATATGGACAATCACTATTTTCAATATTTCTACGGTTTATGTTATAGCACTTTCCAGGTCCACTCTCAAAATATTGTTGTTGTGCATTATATGTTAATATTGTTTGTCCTAATAAACTAATCCAGTTTCCTAGCGCATTTTGTACATTAAAAGGAAGGTTACTTGATATTACGGCTCCTAATATAGATCCCATTACAGTAAATAGTTCTGGGTTTAAATCTTGAAATCCCCAACATATATCATTATTAAAAAATCTACATTTATTTTCATTATTACTTGAATTACTACTAGTGTCGCTATTACTTGAATTATTATTTTTAGAGCTATTACTTTTGTTATCTCCTGATGAAGATGTATTAGTATTATCATTATTAGAGTCTTTTTTTGCAGTATCTTTGTAGTTCTTTAAAAATTCTTCCAATACATTTTCCGTATCCATATTCACCCTAAAAAAATTACTATAAATTAATATATTCTTTTATCTATATTTTTGAAACTATATAATTAAAAATCTCTCTATTACTTAAATTAAATAAGGTAACACTAAAAGTGTTACCCATTTTAATTATTCAAAATTAGTTGTAGAAAATAACATGAAGTATCCTTGTGGATGAGCACATACCGGACATGCTTGTGGTGCTTCTAATCCTTCATATATAAATCCACAATTTGTACACATCCATCTTACTTCAGTAGACTTTTTAAATAAACTTCCACTTTCTAATTCTTCAATGTATTTCTTGAATCTATTGCTATGAGTATTTTCTATAGACGCAATTTTTTCGAATAAAGTTGAAATAGCACTAAAGCCTTCTTCCTTTGCAATATTTCCAAATTCCTTATATATTTGATCTGATTCAGCTTCTTCATGCTTTTGTGCTGCCTTTAGTAATGGTAATGTTTTAGTTTCAAGTTCTGCTGGATATCCAGTTGAAATATTTATTTCTTCTCCTGAAAATTCCTTTAACTGCTTCATAAATTGATAAGCATGAGCTTTTTCTTGATTTGCAGTATAATTAAACAAATCCTCTAAAATAAATAGCCCTTCTTTTTTAGCAACTTTTGCAGCAAACTCATATCTATTTCTTGCTTGACTTTCACCTGCAAAAGCTCTCATAAGATTTTCTTTTGTTTTACTATCTTTTAAATTAGCCAACTATCTCACTCCTAATATTATATTTCAATATTAGTATTAGATTATAAAATTAAAATATTCATTTTCATAATAATGATATTAATTAATAATTTATTTTTCTTCTTCTTTATCAACATATAAATCTGAAATATTATTTACTTCTTCCTTATTTAAAGCACTTATATAATTCAATATTTTTTTAATGACCTTACTTAACTTCTTAATAACATTCAAATAAATCAACTCCCAAATATATTTATTAAATATACCTTTATAATAAATATATTTATTATTTGAACTTTTAATGTCACTATTATAGCTAATAAATGAACAATATTTTTTACATTTCATACATTAAATATATAATACTATCTTAGGAAGTGTTTATTACGTCAATAATAAGTAAATTACTTTATGTAACTATGATTGGTTGTGGATCTTATGTTGAAAGAGCTTTTAATAAAAATACTGAAGAATTCTCTAAAGTAAATAGAAATGTATTATTTAATATTTTAAACAAGAACTCTGAAAGCGAAATAGGTTTAAAATACGGCTTTAATGATATAAAGTCTATTGAAGACTTTAAATCAGCTCTTCCTTTAAGCGAATATTCTTATTATGATAAGTATATTGCAAGAATGGCAAATGGTGAAAAAAACATATTAATTACAGAAGAGGTTGAATACTTTGGACACACGTCAGGTACTACTGGAAAGCAAAAGCTTATTCCTGTCACTAAAAGTAGTAGAATAAAATGTTCTAAATATATGGCTTTATTAAATACAAGATTTGCTTATAATAATTTTAAATCTAATTGGAATTATGGTCGTGGACTTATGATTGCAGATGTAGTTCAAACAAGCTATACACCAGGTGGCATTCCTATTTGTTCTGCAACTTCTGGAGGAATGAATGGAATAAAAAAAATCATTCCATATCTATATACATCTCCCTATGAGGTTATGACTGTAAAAGATAAAGAATCTTCCCTTTATCTCCACCTTTTATTTGCATTAAGAGAAAAAAATCTCCTGTATATTAGTGGAGTTTTTATATCCAATGTTTTAGACTTATTACGTATTTTAGAAGAAAAGCATGGAATGTTAATTAAAGATATACGAATGGGAAGAATCAACAAAAAAATTTCTATTGATGAGAAAACTAAAACAAAGCTTCTTAGTTATTTAACTCCTAAAGCTAGCCGTGCAGATGAACTTGAAGAAGCCTTTAAGTGTGGAACTAAAGGTATTTGCAAAAAAATTTGGCCTTCATTAACTTATATTGCATCTGTAACAGGAGCTAATTTTTCAATTTATGATGAAATAGTAAACTACTATACAGATTCTCTTCCTATTTGTTCCTCAGCCTATGGTGCAACAGAAGGAATGATAGGAATAAATCCTTACTCTAGCAAAATTAGATATATAGTTATCCCTGATACAGTTTTTTATGAATTTATTCCTATTGATAAATCCTTTGATGATAATCCAACAACCTTTTTAACTAATGAGCTAAAAATAGGAGAAACATATGAAATAGTCATAACCACCTTTGCAGGTCTTTATAGATATAGGTTAGGCGATGTAGTAAAAGTTGTTGGCTTTTACAACTCATCACCAGAAATACAATTTTTATATAGAAAAAATCAAGTGTTAAATATGGTTTCAGAAAAAACCACTGAAGAGCATTTAACTACTTCTATTCAAAATACTATGAGTAAACTAGGATTATCCTTAATTGATTATACAACTTCGGCTGATAACTCTATTACTCCTGGACGTTATAAAATATACCTTGAAATTAAATGTTGTGTTCCTTGTGAAGTAATTCAAACTATAGAACGAATTTTAGATAAAGAGCTTAGAAAATCAAATTTAGCTTATGATAGATTTAGATCCAAAAGATCACTTTCTTCCCCTAAGGTTATAATATTAAATGAAGGAACTTTTAAGGAAATAAAGGAATATTTATTGTCTAAAGGTGTTTCTAAAAATCAAGTAAAAATTCCTAGAGTAATAACTACAAATAAAAATATTTTAAAGGTAATAAATAAGAATAATCTATACTAATATATAAGGATATTATTTTAAAGAGGTGACTATATGGCTCTAAAAAAAATTATAGCAATGCTTATTGGAGGCTTTTGTAGTATTGTTATTCTTTTCTTAATTATTACCACAATATCCGGCTTACTAATGATGTTTGGCATAGAGCTAAATATTAAAAATGATGCTTTAACTATAATTAGCGATTCTGAAAAATTATCTGCTAATGTATCTATTGCCTTTGTTTCAATTTTTGGCCTTATAGGTTGTATTCTTGGATTTATAATAGATAGGCGTAGAATTTGCACTTAAAAAAACCTCCTAAAGTATATAAACCACTTTAGGAGGTTTTTTAATTTTTACATTAATTATTTTGAAATGCAACAGCACCATCATAATTGCACCATATAATAAATATTCCTAAATTAAATATAGAATCCTTTATATTAGATACTAATTCAATATATCTGTCTTCATAAGGTATAGCTAATGCAAATTTAGTTTTATCATTTTCATTTTCTTGAATAAGTCTCATTAAATTATGTATTCCTAAAGAAAGTTTTACCATTGCCCTATTTTGGTCTAAGGTTTTCCCTACCTTTTTCTCTTCATAAGCTAATGAACCTCCTATAGCATCTATAACAAGGTTTATTTCACTATTTTTAGCTGCAATATCTATATCTAAATTTTTAGTTATATTTGAATCTAAAACTCTATAGTTTTTTACTCTTAAATAATTTTGTATAATAGATATTACACTTTTTTCAGTTAAACGGCTGTTTCTTATACTTCTTTTATCTTCCTCTTCGTCATTCTTATCCTTAAATAATTTAAGATATTCTTCATCAGTTAAAACTATAGTATTATTATTTGATATTTTCACTTCTCCATCTCTATTTATAAGCTCATCATATTTCATATAAAAGTAACTATTAAATCCTGATTTATAAGGTCTCTTTTTTATATCATCAACATGGCTAAATATATAAAACTTATATTCACCATCATAACAAAACTGCCACTTTAAATTAATATCTCTAATATAAGCCTTAACATTTCTTTTTTCTTCATCCGAAATTTCTAGGTTATCTATTTCTTCAGGTTTTCTTGGATTTAAAATAAATGTTTTAGCTACAACATATATTTTCTCCATAAAACCACCTGTTGTTCTAAATGTATAATACAATGCCTTTTTAAAGGAATATCCCTTTTCTACATTAGGATGGGCATATACTTCATGCTCATAAATAATATCAAATGTTTTACTTGCAGGAATAGAAATTACCTCTTCCTCAAATACTACTTTGCTACATAACCCTAATT
>NZ_JBOFYU010000252.1:0-5294 GCF_051654825.1 Clostridium sp. | reverse complement strand
TTTCAGGTGCCCTTAAAGGAATGGGAGATACTAAAACTCCATTTAGAATAGTATTGTTTTGTAACTGGTGTATAAGATTACCTTTAATGTATTACTTTATATATTTAAAAAGAATGCCTGTTACATATTTCTGGTGGATAACATCATTACAATGGACTGTTGAAGCAGCAATATTTATTAAAATCTACCATGATAAATTTTATAAGAATCCATTAAAGAGTTAGTTATTCTAACTCTTTTTTATTTGGTATAAATTTCCAAACAAAAAAGAAGGATTTCAATTCTTTTCTATGTATAGTACTTTTTGTTTAATAGTGCACAATATTTTATTCGTCAGGAGGAAAAGTTATGAAAAATTTTAATCTTTTACTACTTGCAGTAACTTTACAAACGTCCAGTGTCTTTGCCCAAGAGCAAAGTGGCCTCATCTTTTGGTCGGATTATAATTACTTTAAAGACAACACTCGACCTATGAGTCAAACTAACAACTCTTATTTCAAATTATCAACTCAAGCTATTACACTTCCACCTATTGTTCCACCTCAAAAACCAGTTCTTCCACCTGCTCCACCTATTATTCCTACGCCTCCCACACCAGAACACCCATCTACAGATCACGCCCATGAAGTTGAACCTCCAGAACAACCTCATACTACTCCATCACCTAAAAATGGATATATTTTCTATGGTAAATATTATTATCCTGGAAAAACTTTATACACAGACAAAGCTCCTTTAATGGGTGATTTTACTATTAACAAAGATCATTTTGTTGGAATGGGTAGCATTCTAACTGGCTATACTCTTTTTAACAAAAATACTTTAACTATTGATAATAATCCTCATAATACTACTACAACTGGAATGCAAGCTTCTGGTGGTGGAACTGTTATTAATGATGGAAATATAAATATTAATGGTCTTTATGGAACTGGTATCAATGTTATCAGTGACGGTTTAGGAATCAACAACGGAAATATTCACTTAAATTCATACTACGCAACTGGTATTCAAATTTATGGAAATACAACAGGAATTAATAACGGTACTATTTCTGGTAAAGGGTATCAAGGAGTTCAAGTTATTGGAAAGGGACACTTTACTAACTCATCAACAGGTGTTATTGATATAACTAATGGGAATATTGGTATTTGTGCTTCTGAAGGTGGTATTGGAGTTAATGATGGTATCATAAAAACATATAACACTAACTTTGGTATGTTTTCACCTGGAGGAACTATTATAAATAATGGGACTTTAACAATGGATGACACTGGAAAAAATCCAAACAATATTGTTTCTAGTGGTATGGGTGTTTCTGAAGCTGGAGTCGCAATAAATAATGGTACTATAAATATAAATGGTAGAAGTTATTCAGGAATGAGTGGTGGAAAAAATACTGTTCTAAAAAACTTTGGACTTATTAACATCAATCCACCTGCTCCTCAAGAGATATATACTGATGGAAGTTTTGCATTCCAACTTGGTCATTCAGCAATTGGAACAAATGAACCAAGTGGTGTAATTAACCTAAATAAAAATGGTATTTTATTAAATGGAAAAGGTACTCTTCATAACTGGGGTAAAATAGTTAAACCTACTGATAATAATCTCCCTTTAATATATCGAGGTGGTAATTTAGTTATGGAGAAAGGTGGTTCTATTGTTACCTCTTCTGAAAAAAAATCTATTGAAACTATTTATTTAGGAAAAAGTTATATGGGAAATAACTACAATCTTATGAGTAAAGCTACTCTAGATAATACCATTATAAAATCTGCAAAAGAGATAAAAAGCAATCTCTACGGCTATAAATTAATTCTACATGGAAATGAAGCTATCTTTAGTAAACTTAGCTTTTCTGTTCTTACAAATGATCCTTTAGGTAATTATTTAGAAAATATCTATTACGATTCTAAAAATCCATCTAAAGATAGATTATTTGATATAATTCTATCTTCTAAAAGTAGTGATCATTTTGAAAATTATTTAAATGAAATTTTTGGTCGTGGATATTTCCCATCTCTTATTTATCAAACTAGAGATGCCATAGAGTTTGGAAACAATAATATTTTATCTCATTTAACTGAAATTCCAAAAGTTTTATCTAAAGAGAGATATATTTTCGGATACTCTTTTGAAAAAGTTAATAAAAGTGGTTATGACAATATTCTTGAGTATAATCAAGAGTTAAATAGTCTTTTTATTGGTAAAAACTATCCTTTAACCTCTTCTATCAGTAGTGGTTGGCTTCTTAATTATACTCGATTAAGTGACAAATTTAAAAATGACTACGGAAAACGTGAGGATAATTTATTTCAAGGAACAGGTTATTTAAACTATAATAAAAATAATTTTAATGGACTTGGAGCTTTATTTCTTGGATATTCTAAAGGCGATTTAGATAGAAATATTCAATTTGATTACTCTCAATACAATGATACTTTAACATCTGTTAAAACTGTAGATTTCAATGAAAGTTTAGATTCTAAAATTAAAACTTTCTATGTTGGTGGAATGGGAAAAATATCAAAAATATTTAATTGGAACTCTTTTTATGTAGAACCAATTGGAAAATTCCAATCAATGGGAGTATTTCAAAAAAGTATTGATGAACACAATGGAACATATAATCTTAACTTAGATAAATTAAATGGATTCTTAAATACTTTCTATCTTGGTGGAGATTTAGGAAAAAAATTTGATATTAAAAACTATGGAGTTAAACTTTCTTTAGTTGGATATCTAAAACAAGACTTAAACAATATTGATAAAAATATGAAATTTAAAGTGCAATCTTTGGGAAATGAAACTGGTTCTATAGATATAAATAACAAAAATAGATTTTCTCAAGAAATTGGAATTAATGTTAAAGTTGGGGAACTTCAAACAGGACTTTCTATATATACTAACTATTTATACGAATTTTCTAAAGATAACTCTTGGAGAATTGGTGCTGGAATAAGTTATATTTTTTAATATTTAAGTAGGAATTTACAATATTATTACGTATACTCAGTCGAATTTATAAAAAGGAGGTATCAATATGAATAAAAAAATTACATTGTTTCAGTTAATTGCAATTAGTATCGCCTTCTATGGAAGTATAAGAAATATTCCTACTGTTGCTAGTGTTGGTTGGTATGGTATTTTCTATATGCTTGCTGCTGCTATTTTTTTCGCTATTCCTATATCGCTTGTTGCCGCAGAGCTTGCTACTGGATGGCCTGAAGAGGGTGGTCCTCAAGTTTGGGTAAGGGAAGCATTAGGTGAAAAATGGGCCTTTGTTACTGCTTGGTTATTATGGGTTCAAATGTTTTTTGGTATGGTTATGGTTTCAACGGCCTTTGCATCAATGATTCCTTACGTTATTAGCAAACCCGAACTTGCTAATAATAATATTTTCATTGTTGTTACCGTTATTGTTACATATTGGTTTATAACACTTTTAAATTTTAAAGCACAATTTGGTAAATGGATTAGTACTTGGGGTGCTGTTATTGGAATATATATCCCCGCTATTTTGCTTATTGTTTTAGGTCTTTGGTATTCTTTTAAAATAGGTAATGTTAACCTAGGACCTTTAAATTGGGAAACTGCTATTCCTAATTTAGATTCTTTGGATAAGCTTTCATTCTTTGCTGGTGTTATCTTTATTTTTGCTGGATTAGAAATTGCTTCTGTTCATGCCAATGATATTGAAAATCCAAAAAGAAACTATCCAATAGCTGTATTTATTACAATATTTTTAATGGTTATATTTAATTTAATTGCATCTTTAACAGAAGCAAATGCTATTCCAGCTGGTCAAATTGATCTAGCTATTATTACACAACCATTTGAAATATATTTTAATGCATTAGGAATTCCTTGGGCAACAAATGTAATAGCTCTTATGATTGCTTTAGGAGTTTTCGCTCAATTAAACGCTTGGGTTTTAGGTCCATCAAAAGCAATGATTAAAGTTGCCGATGCTGGTTTGTTACCTCCTATTTTTCAAAAAAGAAATAAGGATGATATTCCTGTTACATTTATTTTAATACAAGCAGCGGTTATTACATTAGTTACTCTTTTATATATAGTTGTTCCTGCTATTAATACAGGATTTATAATTATATTGATGTTAACTACTGTTCTTTACTGTATCGTTTATATTTTTATCTTAGTAGCAGAAGTTATTTTAAGATATAAAAGACCTGATGTTGTAAGATCCGTTCCAGTTCCTGGAGGTAAAGTAGGTATGTGGATAACTGTTACTTTAGGTATGATTGGTGTTATATTAACAATTATAGTTAGTATTATTCCATCTAGTGATATCCCAGAAAATCTTCATAGCGCATCTTTATTTATACAGATTATTGGAGTTTTACTTCTATTCGTAGCTCCGTTAATTATATATAAATTTAAAAAAGAATCTTGGAAAAAACAAACTAAACCAGGAGTTGATGAGTGATTATGAAAAGTACTGAAGTAAATTTAAATGCGCTTTTTTTAGGGCCGAAATCTGAAAATGAGGATTTCTTTTTAAAAGAGCTTGTTAGATTATTTGAAGATCATGCTCAGTGGAGAAAAAATTATCAACCTGGTGATGAAGAGGTTATTAAAACTTCTTTTAAAAATTGTGAAACGTGTATAGATACATCAGAGAGATGTGAAGAAGTTCTAAAGGAGTTATCTAGACGTCTTAGAGCTGGAGCTACACCTTGGCATTCTCCAAGATATTTAGGACATATGAACTCTGAGACTTTAATGCCTGGATTACTTGGATATTTTGGTGCTATGCTTTATAATTTGAATAACGTTGCTTATGAATCATCACAACCTACTTCTGTCATGGAAGATGAAGTTGGTGCTGATTTATGTAAATTACTTGGATTTGATCCTGTTAAAGGTTGGGGACATATCTGTTGTGATGGTTCTATTGCCAACTTTGAAGGAATTTGGTATGCTAGAAATTTAAAATCTTTGCCTTTAGCTATGAAAGAAGTTGCTCCTGAACTTGTAGAAGGAAAAGATGAATGGGCTTTAATGAATATGCCTATTGAAGAAATTATATATTTAATTGAAAATCATGAAAATAAATGGGATATTTTAAAAGCTCATTCAGCTAGAGCTGCATCAAAAGAATTACCTCATTTAGGTAAATGGATTGTTCCAGAAACAAAACATTACTCTTGGTTAAAAGCTGCTGATGTTTTAGGTGTTGGTACAGACAATATTGTAGCTATTGAGCTTAATAATAATTATAGAATGGATGTAGATAAATTAAAAATAACTATTGATAAGCTTGTTGC
>NZ_JBOFYU010000251.1:0-1508 GCF_051654825.1 Clostridium sp. | reverse complement strand
AATTTCTCCTTATGATATATTTTAGGAGGTTCTTTTGAAAAAAGCATTAATATTACTTATCACTTTTATTTTTAATAGTATTTTACTTATCTCTTCTGATAATTCTTTACAAGATAAATCTATGTTTCCTTTACTTGGAAACGAAGCTAGAGAGAGAGGTTATGAACTTCCAAATCCTTATGGAATAAATGTTATATATGTAGATATGAAACAAGATGTGGATATAAAAGCTTTAAATCTTACAGGTAAGTTATCACTTTTTGGTGGAAAACCTCTTGAATTAGGAAATATTATATCCGTTAAAGCTGATTCTGCTAAAACAGTTAATACTAACGAACTAGTTAAAGCCGATCTTTGGGTATTTCCTTTTTTAAATGTTTACGGAATTTTAGGAAAAACAAAAGGACATTCTACAGCTTTAGTTGATATTAATTTAGGAAATTCAACTATTTTAAAAAATTATGATTTTACTTTAAAATATGAAGGAATAACTTATGGAGTTGGAACTGTTCTAGCTGGAGGATATAAAGATTTCTTCTCTTTAATTGATTTTAACTACACTAGTACAAGTTTAGATATTATTGAAGGAAATATCTCAGCTTTTGTTATTTCTCCAAAAGTTGGTTATAACTTCAATTTTTATAACACTAAAAACTCTATTTGGATTGGAACTATGTATCAAAATATTACCCAAACTTTAAAAGGAGATATCAATAACCTTATAACATTTCCAAAAGGCATCAAAGTTAAAGATGGAAAATTTGAAGTAAAAGAGAGCACTTCATCTCCTTGGAACAATGTTATTGGTTTTAGAAGTGAGATAAATAAATCAGTTGAATTTACAACTGAAGTTGGTTTTGGAAAAAGAAAGAGTGTAACACTATCTTTAGGATATAGATTTTAAAAAAAAGCTGAATCTCTTCAGCTTTTTTATTTATCCACATTATTTAAATGAACATCCATTTGTGGGAATGGTATACTTATATTTTCTCTATCTAAAGCACCTTTTATGCCATTTAATGTTTCTTTATAAACTGTCCAATAATGCTCATTTGTTACCCAACCTTTTAAAGCAATATTTATAGAACTATCTGCATAAGCATCCACATGACTATATACTGGTGGATCTGTTAAAACTAAAGGATTATCTCTTAAAAGTTTTTCTAATGCCTCTCTAGCAATATCTAAATCTGCATCATAAGATACTCCTACTATAAACTTTAATCTTCTTATTGGCGTTTTTGTATAATTGATTACTTTGTTTGAAACAATAGATCCATTTGGTACTATCACTAAATCATTATTATGAGTTCTAACTGTAGTAGAGAAAATATCAATATCATGAACATATCCCATCTCTCCAGATATATTTACTTCATCTCCAACTTTATATGTTTTAAAAACAAGAACAATTATTCCACCTGCAAAATTTGATAGGTTATCCTTTAATGCTAAACCAACACCTATTCCCAATGTTCCAAAGAATGCAAGTAAGCTACTCTCTTTAA
>NZ_JBOFYU010000250.1:0-8135 GCF_051654825.1 Clostridium sp. | reverse complement strand
TATTTGTATGTGAAGGGGTAAATATATTTTTACTTCAATGTATTTTCCAAGAAGAAATGATGATTAGAATTTTTGAAAACCCTGCGTTAAAAACTATTTATGGAGTACCTTCATTATTTGTTTTTGCAGGAACAGTTTTAGTTTATTATAAAATATGTGCTAAAAAGAGAGATGAACAATGTTTAGTTTAGGTAAAATATCTGAATCAATTGCTAATAAAGTAGCAACAGATTTAGAATATGATAAAGATAAAAAAGATGTTATTGCATATGGAATATTTGCATTACTACAAACTGTTATATCAATTTTATTAGTTGTAGTTTTTGGTATTATATTTGATGTTTTAATAGAAGCATTAATTATGTCCTTTGCAATTAGCATATTAAGAAAATCTTCAGGTGGTGTTCATGCAACTTCACCAGGAATATGTGCATTAATAGGAACATTTATATGTATTATAGTTCCAATAATGATTCCTGTTAACAGATTAAATATTATTAACACTACAGTTTTTGGGGTATTAGTATTTATACTAAGTTTTTACTTAGTTAATAAATTAGCTCCTGTAGACAGCAAAAGTAAACCTATAAAAACAGAATCTAAAAGAAAAAGATTGAAAAGAAGCTCTATAATAATATTATGTGTATATCTGATTATTACAATGGTAAGTATATGTTTATATTACTTTACAAGTAATGTGTCATTTTTAAGTTATTGTATATGTATTTATGCAGGACTTTTATGGCAGGTATTTTCACTTACAAAATCAGGACACACAATATTAGGAAAGTTAGATGCTCTTTTACATAAAATTTTAAAAAATGGAGGGGAATAATATGAGAAAAATGAATAATAAGGTATTAATGGCTGTAGCTGCAGTTGCAACAGTATTTGCATCAGTTTTAGCTACTTCAGCTTGTGCTTGGAGCTTCTACCAACCAGAAGAACCAAAATGCTTAAGAGATGAGTAAAAAATAAAGATCGGTTAATTCCGGTCTTTATTATTATTTTAGAAATGTTTTGAAAGTTATGATTTAATAAGTAGAGCTGCTCTACCTAATAAGTTGAGGAGTTATCTTTAAAATATACAGTGAATGGAGTAATAAGATATGAATAAAATAGGAGATAATAAACGAAAGCAAATAAATGATATAGTTTCTGTAGTTAAATTATCATCATTATTCTTTACTGCAATAGTATTCTTTCAATATATTTTTAAAGAAGGTAATTTTGTAACAACGTCTATAAATGATCAATATAATTTAAATGCTATAGGAATAGTAGCATTTTTATTAGTATCAATTTATTTTATATGGGCATTTTCAATTAATAACAAGGTAAATGAAAAAAATATCAAGATGATTCAGCTTATTGAAAATATTGTTTTTATAATAGTATTTTTAATAGCAATTATTATATCTGGAGCTCATACAAGTCAATATAAATTTTTATTTTTATTTCTAATAACAACTACAACAATTCAATCAGGAATTGGTAGTGGTATGGCAATTGCAGGGATTTCATCAGTACTTATCTTATTATTAGATATTGTTTGTATCCCTAATATAGCAGTAAACTCATATTTTGAGAATGATTTAATTTTAGCAGGTGTATTTATACTTACAGCTTGGCCGTTAGGGTTTTATGTGAAAATTGAAGGTGAGCATATTAAGGAGCTTGAAGGGTTAGTTAATAAGGATGGACTAACAGGCGTGTATAATCATAGATATTTCCATGAAGCATTAAGAGAGAAAATAACGATATCAAAGGAAAGAAATACATCAGTTTCTTTGATTTTTATAGATATAGATTATTTTAAGCATTACAATGACTTATATGGTCATCAAAAAGGTGATGATGTCTTAAAGGAGATAGGGGCTATATTAGAAGAAGTGGCTAGAGATGGGGATATAGTAGCTAGATATGGTGGGGAAGAATTTGCTGTTATTTTACCTAACACTACAGAAGTAGAAGCTACTGTAGTTGCAGAGGAAATACGTAATAAGATAGAGCTTACTTATTTTTATGGTCAAGAAAATCAGCCTAATGAAAATGTTACAGCATCTATTGGAATATCTGTTTACCCAGAAAAGGCATCAGATGATATAACTTTAATTAAAAGTGCAGATGATGCATTATATAGAGCAAAATTCTTTAATAAAAATAGAGTTGAAACATATACATCTATATTAGATGATTTGAAAAATGATATTGATGCAAAGGATGTAGAATTAGTTGCATCTATTAAAACATTAATAAGTGTTATTAATGCAAAAGATAGATATACATATGGACATTGTGAAAGATTAGTTCTTTATAGTAGACTTTTAGCAGAAAAGATGCAGCTTAGTGAAGACGACAAACGTTCTTTAGTTTATGGTGCATATATGCATGATATAGGAAAGATTAATATTGCAAAAGAAATATTAATAAAGAAAATGCCATTAACAAATGAAGAATGGGAAATACTTAAGAACCATCCTGAAAATGGTGTAGAAATAATAAAGCCAGTTAAATCTTTAGAAAATATAGCACCACTTATACTTCATCATCACGAAAAGTATAATGGACAGGGGTATCCTTATAATTTAAAAGGAGAAGAAATACCTTATTTAGCTAGAGTTTTAACTGTGATAGATAGCTTTGATGCAATGACATCAAATAGACCATACAATAAGAGAAAAACTTATACTGAAGCTATTGATGAAATAAAGAAATACAAGGGTATTCAATTTGATCCTGAAATAGCAGATATATTTATAGAAGTTATAATGGAAAATAAAGATAAATTAGATAGTTTATCTTAAATGTAATTATGTATATTTACTAGAGAGCTAATTAAAGCTTTATAAATGATATACTAAAGGCTATAGTAAGGTAAAACTTATTGTAGCCTATTTTATTAGTTATTATAGAATAGTAAATTTATATAAGTTAGTAATTATATTTAGTTTATTATATTAAGTGTAATAAAAGTTTTAGTATTAGAGAAATATAATGTATAAGAGAGGAGCAACGAGATGAAAGCATTAATTGATTTACATTGTCACACTTTAGCTAGTGGACACGCATACAGTACATTAAAAGAAAACGTAGAAGGTGCAATAGAAAGTGGAATAAAGATATTAGGCGTAGCAGATCATGGGCCTAATATGCCAGGAGGTCCACATATATTTTATTTTCATAACCTAAGAGTAATAAAGGATAATATAAATGGAATTAGAGTTTTAAAGGGTGTAGAAGCTAATATTATAGATTATAATGGAAACATAGATATAGAAGAAGAAGTATTAGAACAATTAGATTATGTTATAGCAAGTTTACATCCACCATGCGTAAGCTTTGGAACTAAGGCAGAAAATACAAACGCAGTAATAAAGGCCATTGAAAATAAATATATAAAGATAATAGCTCATCCAGATGATAGTAGATATCCTTTAGATTATGAAGAGATAGTTAAGAAAGCAAAAGAGCATAATGTATTATTAGAAGTAAATAATTCATCATTAAAACCAAATGGATATAGAGCAGGAGCGTGGGATAATTATAGAACATTATTAAAGCTTTGTATGGAGTACGAAGTTAAGGTGATAATGAGTAGTGATGCTCATATTTGGTATGATATAGGTAGATTTGATAATTGTGAAAGATTATTTAAGGAAATAGGATTCCCATTATCATTAGTAGTAAATTATCATGAAGAAGATTTAAAGAAATTAGGTTTATATTAAAGAATTATAAAATACCCTTAGGCAATGTACTTTTAGTTATATGCTTAAGGGTATATTTATGTATATTAAATATTTTAATAGTTTGTAAAGCCAGAGATAAACTTTAAAAGCCTTTTAAATATCTAAACTTTTCACTCTTCACTATTACCTCTTAACTTAAATGAAATTATGTTGTAAAATTAAAATATTAACCAGTTTAAAATAAATATGGATTGGAGAATCGAAATGGAAAAATTATATTATAAGGATCAATATATAAGAAGCTTTGTAGCAGAAATAGAAGAAATAAAAGAAGTAGATGGAAGATTCCACGTTCTATTAGATAAAACAGCCTTTTTCCCAGGGGGAGGAGGACAATTCGGAGATACTGGAACTATTGGAGAGCATAAGGTTATAGACCTTTATGAAGAAGGTGGAAAGGTATATCACATAGTAGAAAAGAAACCAATAAAAATACATAAGGTTAAATGTGAAATAGATTGGAAAAATCGTGAAGATGGAATGCATCAGCATTTTGGTCAACATATATTATCAGGATGCTTTTTCTCATTATTTAACGCAAATACAGTAAGCTTCCATTTAGGTGGAGAAACAAGCACTGTAGATATAGACGGATTTTTAGAAGCAGAAGATATTAGAAAAGCTGAAAAAATGGCAAATGATATTATTGGTGAAAATATAGAAGTAGAATTTTTAACTCCAAGTAAAAAGGAACTTAAAAAGATTAACTTAAGAAGAGATTTACCTAATACTAATGAAGAAATAAGAGTAGTAAAAATAGGTGATTTAGATATTAATGCTTGTTGTGGAGTTCATCCTAAATATACAATAGATTTAAGAATGATAAAAATAAAAAGATGGGAAAAAAATAAAAAAGCAACAAGAATAGAATTTATAGCAGGAAGTAGAGCTATAGAAGATTCACTTAAAAAGGATAAATTTGCAACAGAGATTTGTAGATACTTAAGCAGCAATGAAGAAGAAGCAATAAATAGTATTAAAAATTTAAATCTACAGCTTAAGGAAGCTTTAGATAATAACAGAAAAATAGAAGAAGAAATAGCTAAATATCAAATGAAGGAAATGGTAGAGTCATCAGAAAAAATAGGTGATATATCAATAGTTAAAAATACTTATGAAAATGAAAGTATAAAATATATTCAAAAGCTAGTTTCAAAAATAGTTGAAAATGAAAAGACTATTGCGTTAATGGTTACTATAAATGATGATAAAGCAAACTTAATATTTGGATCTTCAAAGGATATAAAAGCAATAAGCATGAGTGAATTATTAAAGGATGCCATAACATTAATTGATGGAAGAGGAGGCGGAAGTGCTCATCTTGCTCAAGGTGGAGGAAAAAATAATAATAATTTAGAAATGGCATTAGACTATGCTATGTCAAAGCTTAAAAACTCATTGAAGTAAAATAAAATAACCTAGTAAGAATATAAATTCTTACTAGGTTATTTTTTAAATTACTATGATTTAAACTTATTTGTAATATTAATTAAACAGTGCAATATTAACATTGGTTTAAAACATAGCCTTTAAATTAAATATCTATTTTCTTATTATTTAATCTTTTATTAGTTATTATTGTTAATAATTGATATAAAACTGCAAATACAGGAATACCAATAATCATTCCTAAAAGTCCAAGGCTGCTTCCACCAACTATCATAGCAAGCATTACCCATATAGCGGATAATCCTATAGATTTTCCAACAACCTTTGGATAAATCAATTTATTTTCTAGCTGCTGAAGAACAAGTATAAATACAATAAACCAAAGTGCCTTAACTGGGTCTATTATAAGAATAATAAATATAGCAGGTACTGTTCCTATAAAAGCTCCAAAGATAGGAATTAATGCTGTAACACCTATTAATACACTTATTAATAGAGCATAAGGCATAGATAAAATAGTCATACCTACAAAGCATAAAAATCCTAAGATAATAGCTTCTACACATTGACCAGTAATAAATTTTGAAAAAGTAATATTAGATATTTTACCAACTCTTAAAATTCTTTCAGTAGTTTTTTTATCAAGAAAAGCATATAAAAGCTTTTTAATATGTCTAATTAAAGTTTCCTTGCTATAAAGCATATAAATTGCAAATATTAAAGCAAGTATAAAATTAATTACACCATTAGTAAAGGTCATGGTCATATCTAATAAACTAGAAAGAGAATTTCCTAGTAATTGACCTCCAAATTGAAGAAGATCTTTCCAAACTACCATTAATTCTTTAGCAAGAGTAGCGAAAAGCTCTGATGAATCTACATATTCACTTAATAAGTTTTCAAATGATTTTATGTATTGTGGTACAGAATCAAGCAATGTAGAAACACTCGAAGCAAATTGAGGAACTACAAAGATAACTAGTCCTACAAATAATCCTATAATACTTAGTAATGTAATTGTTATAGCAACGGGTCTTTTTAAACTTCTTATAGAACTTGACTTACTTTTATCCATAAAGGATAAGACTCTAGTTTCAAAGAAATTCATTAATAAGTTAAGTACAAAGGCTATAGCTATTGCAATGATAAATGGGCTAAAGATTCCTAGTATACCAAAAATAAAATCTGTAACAAAATCTAAATTAAGCAAAATAAATGCAAGTATAACTATATATGTACTTAATAAAATATTTTGTTTAAATTTATTATTAAATTCTTTCAAAAGACAACCTCCTAGATTTTTTATAAAAGTATATCTATTATATAATTCTTAGATTTATAAAACAATAATATATGGTAAAATTAATATAATAATAACAATAATTTAAGAAATAAATGATTTATAGGAGTAGAAGATATGAGTAAAATAAAAGTTAATAAAATTAAAACATTAGCAGATACAAAATTCTTAAAGATGTATGATGCAGAATATACTAATAAAAATGGTGAAGGAAGAAATTGGACTATAGCATCAAGAAAAGATTTAGATACATTAAACAATCAATTTTTTAATGGTCTTGAAGAAAAAATAGATGCAGTAGTTATAATTGCAAAGCATATTGAAGAAGATAAGCTAGTAATAATAAAGCAATTTAGAGTGCCTATAAATGGTTATGTATATGAATTGCCAGCAGGATTAATAGATGCTGGAGAAGATTTTGAAACAACAGTAAAGCGTGAATTAAAAGAGGAAACAGGATTAGATTTAATAGAAATAGATTATGAAAAAACTAAAAATAAGGTTTATATCTCAGTAGGAATGACAGATGAATCAGTAGCTTTAGTTTACTGTACATGTTCAGGGGAAATATCAGATGAACATCTTGAAGCCGATGAGGATATTGAAGTTATGTTAATTTCAAAAGAAGAGGGAAAAAGGATTCTTAATTCAAATGATAGCATAGATGTTAAGGTGTTTTTAGCTATACAAAACTTTATAAATTCATAGAAATATTTAATAAAACTATTTATATATTTGTATTATTATAATGTAACAAAAAAGGCAAGGCATAAGGCTCCTTATGCTTTTGCCTTAAATAAAGTTATAACTTATTTAAATGAAATCACACTTTTAAAACTTGTCCAGGATATATTAAGTTAGGATCACTTATGCCATTAATTTGAGCTAGGTTTGTTGTTGTAGTTCCAAACTTAGCAGCTATTTCGCTTAAAGTATCACCAGATTTTACAACATAAGTTCTACTTACAGTAGAAGCAGATGATGAAAGCTTAATAACTTCGCCCGGGAAAATAAGATTAGGGTTAGATATGCCATTAATTTGAGCTAAATAATCAGCAGTAGTTCCAAATTTAGCAGCAATTCCACCTAAGGTATCTCCAGATTGAACAATATAAGTGTTATTATAACTGCTTGAAGATGAATTAGAGTTTGAAGAAGAAGATACTTTTAATACTTCACCAGGATAAATTAAGTTAGGATCAGATATGCCGTTAATACTAGCTAATTCATTAACTGTAGTATTAAATTTAGCAGCTATTTCGCTTAGTGTATCACCAGATTGAACTACATAAGTGCTGTTAAAGCCTCCAGAAGATGGAGCATTTTGAGAATATACTTTTAAAGTTTGACCTGGATAAATTAAATTAGGGTTAGAAATATTATTTAATTGGATTAAGCTATTTACAGTAGTATTATATTTACTAGCAATTTCACTTAAGCTGTCACCAGGTTGTACAACGTAATAAATTACATTTCCACTATTTGAAGTTGTATTTGAAGGTCTGGTTGGTGTGTTAGGAATTGGTGAGTGATTAGAAAGAAGGATATAATCAGTAAATACATCTAAATCAACATTTCCACCTACACCATTTATAGAGCCGGCATCAGAATATTGGAAGCCTATCCAGCTAGACCAAATAGGATTACTTTGAGGAGTAGTTACTCCATATTCTGCTATCCATAAAGGATAAGAG
>NZ_JBOFYU010000249.1:0-8099 GCF_051654825.1 Clostridium sp. | reverse complement strand
TGGGGAATTTTGTTATAATTTATATGAATTTGTTATGTGGGGTAAATATATGGGTAAGTTAAGGCACAAAGTTATAGCAGTAATAGCTATATTTATTGCAATTACTTTTCAAAGTAATATAGTTCTAGCCATAAAAAATATAAATTTCAAAAAAATAACTATTGAAGATGGTTTATCACAAGCATCTATAGAATATTTATTTCAAGATAGTCGTGGATATATGTGGATAGGAACAAGTGATGGGCTAAATAGATATAATGGGCATGAAATAGAAATTTATAGGTATTCAGAAGATAGAGAAAATAGTATAACTTCAAATTATATAGCGGCAATAAATGAAGATAAATACGGTAATATATGGGTAGGTACAGCTAATGGATTAAATAAAATAAGTACAAAAACTAACGAGATAATAGGGTATATTCCAAAAAAAAATGGGTGCAATTTATCTCATCATAATATAACACAAATTTTTATTGATTCTAAAGGCGATATATATATAGGAACAGAAAATGGATTAAATGTTTATAATAAAGAAAATGATAATTTTGAAAGAATTTTATATTCAGAGGATGAGAAAGAAACTCTTACAAGTCAGTTTGTATATTCTATAGAGGAAGATATAAATGGAAACTTGTGGGTTGGAACAGATAATGGATTAAATAAGATAGATAGGGATACTGGAGAAATAACAAAAATTTATGCTGGAGAAAATAGTATAAGCAGTAATTTCATATATTCTTTATACACAGATTATCAGGGATATTTATGGGTATGTACATTTGGTGGAGGACTAAATAAAATAAATCTTAAAAATAACGAAGTGGAAGTATTTAAAAATAATCCAGAAGACAAGACGAGTATTCCAGGAGATTTTGTTAGAAATATTACAAGGGATCAAAAGGGGAATGTATGGGTTGCTACAGATAATGGTTTTTCTAAGTTGAATGAAGGAGATAACACATTTACTACTTATGAATCTAAGATATATGATCCTCAAAGTATTATAGATAATAATATACTTAGTTTAGTAGAGGATAATTCAGGAACAATTTGGGTAGGCACATATAGTGGAATAAGTCTTTTTAACCCTAACAATTTTTTTAATCACTTTAAACATAACCCTTTTAATAAAAACTCTTTATCATCAAATAGCTTAGCAGGTATATATGAAGATAATGAAGGGTTATTATGGATTGGTACAGTAGATAAAGGGGTTAATATTTTAGAGGAAGAAAGTGGAAATGTTATTAGGCTAGATTCAAATGATGGATTAAGTGATAATAATATTAAGAAAATAGTAGGAATAGATAATGAAATATGGATAGCAACAGAAAATGGGTTATCTAAAGTTGATAAGAAAACAAAAGAAATCACTAATTATAAAGTAGAAGATGGTGAGGGCTTAATCTATAACGACGTTAGGACTTTATTTATAGACAATGAAGGAGAGTTATGGATAGGAACAAGAAATGGTATTTGTAGCTTTAATAGAAAGGATAAGTTTACAGATTATACACCATTGTTAAGAGAACAGGGGATTAGTGAAAATATATTTTCTGATATCTTTCAAGATAAGGACGGAGATATATGGATTGGGTCAGGTTTAGAGGGTGGACTTATAAAATATAATAAGAAAACCAAAGAAATTAAAAATTATAAAAATAATCCAGAGGATAGTGAAAGCTTAAGTTTTAATTCTGTTAGATCAATTAACGAGGATAGTAAAGGAAATTTATGGGTAGCTACTCAGTATGGAGTAAATAAGTTTAATAAAGAAACAGAAAAGTTTACAAGATATACAGAGAAAGATGGTTTATCTAATAACTTTGTATATGGAATTTTAATTGATGATAAAGATGATATTTGGTTAAGCTCTAATTATGGAATATCAAAGTTTGATGTTGAAAATGAGAAATTCGTAAACTTTAATGTAACTGATGGGTTACAAGGAAATGAATTCAATGGATATTCATATTTTAAAAGCAAAAGCGGAGAGATGTTTTTTGGTGGAATAAATGGATTAACATCATTTTTACCAGCTGACTTAAATGAAACTACATATATTCCTAAGATAGAAATAGAAAGTATATTATCAGAAGGGGAAGCTCTTTGTCTATTTAAAGAATTGAATTTAACATACAAACAAGATCAATTACAAATTACATTTTTTATGCCAGACTATAGAAATACATCTAAAATACAATACGCATATAGACTTATTGGAGTAGATAATGAATGGGTGTTTTCTGAAAATAGAAATTATGCTAATTATACAAATTTAAATCCAGGAAGCTATATATTTGAAGTTAAAGGTCGTAATTCAAGTGGTGAATGGAGCGAACCAAAGAAGATAGATATAAGAATATCTAATCCTCCATGGAAAACACCAATAGCTTATTTGGTATATTTTTTGATATTTATTACAATACTATATATTATTTGGAATAGGGTTAAAATATTAGATGGATTAGTTAAGCAGAGAACATATGAGTTAGACAATAAACTTAAAGAAAATGAAGAATTATATTATAAGTTAATAAAGAATGAAAAATATAAAAATAATTATTTTGTTAACTTATCTCATGAACTAAGAACACCTCTAAATGTTATACTTTCAACGCAGCAATTAATAACTAATTTAAATGAAAGTGAAGATAATATTCCAAAAGAGAAGATAAGCTATTATATGGAGACTTTAAAAAGAAACTCTAATAGACTTTTAAAGCTTATAAACAATATTATTGATACATCGAAAATTGAATCAGGGTCATATAAATTAGATATAAGTGAAATAGATATAGTTTATTTAGTTGAGGAAGTAGCACTTTCTATGAAGGATTATATAGAAAGTAATGGAATAGAATTTATTATAGATCCAGAAATAGAGGAAAAAATAATAGAATGTGACTCTGGAGAAATTGAAAAATGTATAGTAAATCTAATTGCAAATGCTGTTAAATTTACACCTTATGGTGGAATTATAGAAATAAAATTGTTTGATAGAGATGATAAAGTAGAGATTTCTATAAGGGATACAGGTATTGGAATAGAGGAGAAGTACAGAGAAGCAATATTCAATAGATTTGGACAGGCTTATAATAATATATCTGAAGAACATGGTGGAAGTGGATTAGGATTAACATTAACTAAGCAATTAGTAAAACTACATTCAGGAGAGATAAAGCTAAAAACTGAAGTGGGAGAAGGTAGTGAATTTATTATAGTCTTACCTGTTAGACAAAATCGATAGAAATAGTAAATCGGACTTTTTAAATAATTAATAGTTTATTTAAAAAGTCTATTTTATTATAATAGTTTATTTGTTAAAATAATAAATAAAAATAAGTATTTATTTATTGGGGAGAATATAGTATGAGAGTAGTAAAAGCAGAAGTTATTGCAACTAGAAAAAAGGGTATAGATATTAAATTTAGTAATGGTATTAGAGATTTTATAGCATCAATAGATAAGGATAATTTAACAATAGAAAATATTAAAAGTAATCAATGTTACGTTAAGGTGTTTTCTATGATTAGAAATTGTTGTGCAGCTTATCCAGCTAGTGTTTTAGAAACAGGAATAAATAAAAGTGATGATGAAGAAATAAAGGAATTATTAAACGATTTGGTAGAAAAAATAGGAGAAGAATACATAAGAAAAATATTAAAAATCTAATTAGAAATATAAAAAAATATATATTGACAACGTTTCCGTACTATGGTAATATTAGTACATAAACAAAATATATGGATTGTTACTGTAAAGCAGGCAATACCTAAATTGAGAGACGTTATAGTTGTATCTTAATTTAGGTTTTTTATATTTCCGATATTAAGGAGTATATAGTGTAGGTATGATTGTAGAAAAAATTTTGAACAATAATGTTATTGCATCAACAGATCCTAAAACTAAAAAAGAAGTAATCCTTATGGGATGTGGAATCGCTTTTAAGAAAAAAATAGGACAGGAAGTAGATGAAGAAAAGATAGAAAAAACTTTTATTGTAGATGATAAAAGAATGGGTAATAAGATTAAGAAATTAATTAATCAAATCCCCGATGGTATCTTTGAATTATCTCATGAGATAATATCTCATGCTATTAAAGTTCTAGATAAAAAACTTGATAAGCAAGTTTATATATCTTTATCGGATCACATTGCATTTGCTCTTAAAAGATACAGAAACAAGGTTAAAATCCAAAATGATTTGTTAGACGAAATTAGAAGAATACATAAAGAAGAGTTTAAAGTTGCTCTTTGGGCGGTAGATTTTATTAATAAGAAATTAAAAATAGATTTACCAGAAGATGAAGCCGGATTTATAGCGTTACATTTAGTAAATGCAGGATATAATGAAACTGCAAAAGAGTCATTTGTTGCAACCAATGTAATAAAAGGTGTACTAAATATAATAAGGTACTATTATTCAGTGGAATTTAATGAAGATGATTTAAATTATGATAGGCTATTAACTCATTTAAAGTATTTTGCTAAAAGAGTTATAACAAATAATCAACATAAGGATAGTGATAATAATTTCATAGAATTAGCATCACAAAGTTATCCAGAAGCATTTGAATGTGCTTTGAAAATTAGATATTACATAGAAAATAATTATGACTATGAAGTGAATAATGATGAAATAGTGTATTTAACAATGCATATCCATAGGGTAATTTCAGTTTTAAGAAATGAAAGTTAATAGTTAAGATTGTTACTGTTATGCAGGCAAGACTTAGATTTATTAGAGTATATTTATATTTTATAGATAATTGCACATACTATCTATAGAAAAGTAAATGTATACTGCTCTAATAAATTTAGGTCTTTATTTTTTATAAAATTATTACTTTATTAAATAAGGAGGAATTATAAATGTTACAGTTCTTACAAAGAATAGGTAAAGCTATCATGCTTCCAATAGCAGCTTTACCAATAGCAGGTATTTTATTAGGAGTTGGTGGTGCTTTACTAGGAATAGCAGGTTTAGCAAATGCACCAGCAGTTTATCAACCATTAATAGCATTCGTTAATATACCAGTTGTTACTGCAATATTAACAATAATGAAAAACATCGGGGATATAGTATTTGGTAACCTACCTTTACTATTTGCAGTAGGTGTTGCAGTTGGTTTAGCTAAGAAGGATAAAGGAACAGCAGCATTAGCTTCTGTATTTGGATTCATAGTAATGAACCAAGTTATTTCAACACTTTTAACTTTAGGGTTAACTCAATTAGGTACAGTTACTCCAGATAACGTTGGTGCGTTTGGTACTTATGTTACAACAAACTTAGGAATATTTACATTAAACATGTCAGTATTCGGTGGTATTATTACAGGATTAGTTACAGCAATGTTACACAATAGATTCCATACAATTCAATTACCAGCAGTAATCGGATTCTTCTCAGGATCAAGATTCGTGCCGATAATAACAGCTTTAGTAATGGCTTTAGTTGGTGCAGTATTAGCATTCGCATGGCCAGTAGTTCAAAATGGTATTTCAGTACTTTCAGAATTAGTTAGAAACGCAGGTGCAATAGGAACATTCTTCTATGGAGTTATAGAAAGATCATTAATTCCATTTGGATTACATCACGTATTCTATACACCATTCTGGTTTGGATCATTTGTTGAAGGTCAAATCTTAGTTGATGGTGCTTGGCAAACAATTGCTGGAGCAAATACAGCTTACTTTGCACAATTATCAAGCATGGGTAGCTTAGTTGGTGCTTCATCAGACACAATGGCAACAGTAGTAAGTGGTACTACAAGATTCATGGCAGGTAAATTCCCATTCATGATGTTTGGTTTACCAGCAGCAGCATTTGCAATGTATAAGACAGCAGCTCCATCAAAGAAAAAAGTTGTTGGTTCATTATTAGTTTCAGCAGCAGTTACTTCATTCTTAACAGGTATAACTGAGCCATTAGAATTTACATTCTTATTCGTTGCTCCAGTATTATACGGAGTTCACTGTTTATTAGCAGGTTTATCATTCATGTTAATGGATGTGTTAAATGTATTCATAGGTATGACATTCTCAGGTGGTGTTATTGACTACGCATTATTCGGATTATTACCAGCAGGAGCAGGAGTTCCAACTAACTGGTTAATGGTTATCTTAGTTGGTGCAGTATATGCGGTAATTTACTACTTCTTATTCTACTTCATGATTACTAAGTTAAACTTAAAGACTCCAGGTAGAGATGAAAATGAAGGAGAAACTAAGTTATACAGTAAAGCTGATTACCAAAAATCAAAGACTGGTGGAAACGAAATAGTTGAAAAGGCTCCAGCAGTATTAGAAGCTTTAGGTGGAGAAGCTAACATAGTAAGTGTTGATGCTTGTATCACAAGATTAAGAGTAGAAGTTAAAGATAAATCAAAAGTGGATAAAAATACTTTAAAATCTCTTGGTGCAACAGGTGTTGTTGAAGTAGGTAACGGAATTCAAGCAATATTTGGTGCAAAAGCAGATGCATACAAGAACGAAATAAATGACATATTAGGCGTAAGCTAATAAATATACGCGTAAGCTAATAAATATAGGTGTTCCAAAAGTATAACTTTTGGAATACCTTTTTTTGATAGGGAGATTATTATGAAAGCTTTTTTTGAAAAGATATTTAGCTATTTGCAAATGATAGGTAGAGCGTTAATGTTACCGGTAGCATTATTACCAGCAGCAGGGTTGCTATTAGGAATAGGTTCAGTGTTTAAAAATTCTGAATTTATTAGTAAATTTCCTATGCTAGAAGCAGCTTGGATTCAATCAGCAACAAATGTATTATCATCTTCAGGAGATATTATATTTATGAATTTACCATTATTGTTTGCTGTAGGAGTTGCTATAGGGTTAAGTGATGGAGATGGCACAGCAGGATTAGCATCTATAGTTGGATTTTTAATAATGAACATGACAATGGGATCGATTTCGGGATTAACACGTGAAGTTATCCAAGGAAATCCTATGTACACTGAGGTGCTTGGAATACCTACTATTCAAACAGGAGTATTTGGAGGAATAATAATAGGGATAACTTCTTCAATACTTTATAAAAGGTACAAAAATATACAATTGCCACAGTTTTTAGGTTTTTTTTCAGGAAAGAGATTTGTACCGATTATCACAGCTATAGGATCATTAATAATTGGTCTTTTAATGGCTTGGATATGGCCAACTATTCAAAATGCATTATTTGATTTTTCAAGAAGTATGATTAATACTAATCAAACTATAGCAGCCTTTGTATTTGGGACAATAGAAAGAATGCTAATTCCATTTGGGTTGCATCATATATGGTATAACCCATTTTGGTATCAATTTGGAGAATACACTAGTTTAACAGGTCAAGTTGTTTTAGGCGATCAAAATATATTTATGGCACAATTGAAAGATGGTGTACAATTTACAGCAGGTACATTTATGACTGGAAAATTCCCATTTATGATATTAGGATTGCCGGCAGCAGCACTTGCTATGTATCATGAGGCATATGATGAAAAGAAGAGATTAGTTTCAGGATTATTCTTTTCAGCAGCACTAACATCATGTTTAACTGGGATTACAGAGCCAATTGAATTTATGTTTATTTTTGTAGCACCATTGTTATTTGGGATACATTGTCTTTTAGCAGGAATATCATTTGTTTCTATGCAATTATTAAATGTAAAGGTAGGTTTAACATTTTCGGGTGGATTAATAGATTTTATATTATTTGGTGTATTACCACATAGAACATCATGGTGGTTAGTTATAGTAGTTGGAGCACTTTTAGCTGTTATTTATTATTTCTTGTTTAGAATAATTATTAGAAAACTAGATTTAAAAACCCCAGGAAGAGAAGATGAAGAAATTTGTATAAGTGAAGAACTTAAAATGAATATTGAAAAAAGTGGCTTAGCAGGAGAAATACTATTAGCATTAGGTGGACCAAAGAATATAAAATACTTAGAGGCATGCATTACAAGACTAAGAATAGTTGTAAACAATCAAAAAAAGGTTGATGAAGAAAAGCTAAGAAAATTAGGTGCAACAGCTATTATGAAAATAGGTGATAGTATTCAAGCTATATTTGGACCACAATCAGA
>NZ_JBOFYU010000248.1:0-5335 GCF_051654825.1 Clostridium sp. | reverse complement strand
ATACTCTATGTTATCATAGAAAATTAATGCATTTAGTAATTTTAATAGCTCAATTGCCTCTATATTATTATATAAATCTCCCCCATCAATGCCTTTTATATTGTAAATATTCTCTTTATTACAAGCTTCCATAATTTCTTTAACTATTTCTACAACCTTATTTATAATATCCTCTTTATATGTGCTTTTAGGTATATTTTTGCAATATACCTTATTATCTATTTTGGTTAATTCTCCTACTCTTTCATAAGAAATTAACTTAAATTTATTCATATTTTCAAAAACACAATTTAAACTTTGATATAAACTCTTTGTTGTTCTGTAGTTTTTAGTTAACGAATACTTTTTGAAACTAATACTTTCGCTTATTTTATTAAATGCAGTAATATCAGAACCTCTAAATCTATATATAGCTTGTTTAATATCTCCTACTACAAATAGTTTGATATTATTATCTTTCTTAAGCTTATTAATAACTTTAATTTGAATATCATCTGTATCTTGAAATTCATCTATAAATATATATTTATATTTATTATCCATCTTCAAATTGTTTCTATTTAGTAGCCTTTTTAAGTTTATATTAACTTCACCTAATGAAAATCTATTCTCTACCTTATTTTTATCACTATATATTTGATAAGATTCCTTTAATACATTAATTAACATATTAGAAAAGTCTATATGTTCCTCTTCTACAATACCCCAATTGTTATCTAAATCCAGCAAATCAATATTCTTAGCTAATATAGCTTTATAAAACTTTAAAATCTCATCCTTAAGTGTTTTCATTTTTATTTTATGCTTTTGTAAGTACTTTTCATAATCACCTATTTTTTTTTCTAATTGAATATATATTATATTTCTAATATCATATATTCCTGAAACCATTTCAAAATTATTAGCTAAATCTAAAACTTCACTATTACTTCTAATTAAATCAATAGAAAAACTATGTATAGTTGCTATTTTAGAATTTACTACCTCATTAGCACATTCTAAATACTTTTTATCTTTAGTTAGCTTATAATAATTTTCTAAGCATTTAATTAACCTACTCTTCATTTCATTAGTAGCCTCATTAGTAAATGTAATTAGTAAAATCTCATCTTTCAAAAAATATTTATCATAATTAGATTTATATAATAAATACATTATTCTACTTACAATACTAAAGGTTTTCCCTGTTCCTGCTGATGCTGAAATAAGAATATCCTCATCAATTACATTATGTTGAATACAATATGAAGCTAAATTGAAATTAGAGTTAGCTTCTATCTCTTCTAAATATTTAAAAAGCTTATTACAACTTAAAATATTCTCCCCTAATAGTTCTCCATTATTAATTTCAATAAATCTTGAAGGAGCTACTAAGTCCTTAACCAAATAAATACTAAAATTGAATATAGAAAAATAACCTTTCCCATTATAGTTTAATGAATTATTAGAATTAAATAAGTCTATATATATTTCACCATTTTTATAATATACATTTTCACTACTCATTCTTTCATTTAATTTGTTAACAATAAAATTTATAATATTTTCATCAAAAACAACAATACTAATTATACTTCCACTAAAGTATAACTCTAAAACTTCATCTACTTTTCTTGTTAAAACCTCATCAAAAGATAATAAAGGTATTATTAATAACTTTGAGAAATATTCATAATTCTCTTTAGTAATATTACTCTCCATACAAATCTCCCTTTCCTCACTAATACTTACAGTGATACGTTAAATTATTAATATAATATCAAAATTAACCTCTTGATATTACAGCTATTACGACAATAACATTAAATACGCTATTCTACAATAATCTTTCCACTTAGAAGATATATATTTTTATTGTTTTAAATTTATAATACTACTTTAAAGTAACAAAAAAGAGATAGCATCTTGAATAAGAGATACATAAATACGCTCTGTAACATGATACTATCTTTCTTATTCTATTTACTAGTTCTTAAATTTAAAGACATAGGTTTTGACTCTTCTCCATTTGAGTATTTAGCCGTTACCTTTATTCCATAAATAGTGTTTGCTTTTAAGTCTTCAACTGTATAATTTATAGTTCCTACTGGTACTTTAGCTAATTCTTTACCATCTTTATAAACTACATATTCTACTAATCCAAAAGTAGTGTTTGGAGCATTCCAAGTTAAAGTTGCACTATTGCTAGTAACTTTTGATAACTCTAACCCCTTCACTTTATTTACAGCAATAATAATATTATTATTAAAATTATCTATTGCTGAGTTTAATTCATTAATTGATAAAGTTACTTCTTCCGTAGTTGCTTTATCATTGTTTAAAACTTCTTGTGCCTTGTTTATAGCTTCTTCTAATTTAGCCTTAGCTTCTACTGTTATATTTTCACTTGGTGTTTCTAATATGAGTTTTGTAGCTGAAGAAATTAAAGCTTCTAATTCACTTTTATCTACCACTTCTCCTGATTTTGGTCCATATACTTCAAACTCATAAATAGAATATCCATAGGTAGTTGCTCTTTCAACACCTTGCATTTTTACATATCTAGCCTTTGTTGTATCAAAGGTAATTTGCTTAAATCCTGGTGCCCCATTAGTTTCATTATATACTTCTTGATAATTTACACCATCTATTGAAGTTAATATTTTATATTGCTTTCCACAAGCTGGTTCCCAATATATATTTACTTCATTAACATCATAAACATCACCTAAGTCTACTTGGAACCAATCATTATTATTGTAACCTGATGACCACCTTGAATTTTCTTTGTCACCATCTACTGCAAATTCTGGCTTAAATCTATCTACTAAATTTTGTTCAACACTTGATGCTGTTACTTTTTTATTATATGCAAGGTTTGTAGGAGTTTCATCATCCATAATATTGATAGTAGCCTTAGCTTTAAAGCCTGAAATTGCTCCAACTACCTTATTCATTTTAACATTAAAATATTTATGACCATCTCTTTCATCATTATCAAATAACACTACTGAAGTTGTAGCCTCAGTTTGTCCATCTTCAAGTGTTACATCTTGAATCATTCTTTGGAAATCTTGATCTTGTATGGCAGTTCCACTTTCTAAAATAAATGAAGCTGTTACTTCCCCTTTAGATCCCCCTACACGTTTTACTGTAATATCTACTTTACCTGCATTTTCATCAACAGTAATATTATTTGGATTTATCTCTACCATTCCACTTTCATTTTCTAAAACATATACTGCATCTAAATGTGTTGATTTAGAATCTAAAGCAGTTAATTCCACAGTATGCTCTCCATATGCTAAATCTTCACTAGTATAAATAATTTGTTGACTAGTCATATTACCAGCCCCGTATAAATCTGCTATTCCAGCATCCTTACCATCTATTTTAACTGAAAATCTTCCGTGATTTGGATGTGTTGCTGATAAAACAAAGAACTTACTTCCATTAAATTTAAATGTAGCCTTTGATCCTGCTGTTTGAGTCCAATGAGATGTGTTTCCATAGAAGCCTGTCTCACTTTTTCTATCCTGCCATGTTCCTTCATATTTAAATTGATTTAATTCCGTTCCTACATCTTGGTCATCTATTACTCTTAAACCATCTGGAACATTAGATTCCATCTCTATTCTAGAATCTGCTTTATACACACTAACATTATTTATTAAAGGTACTTCTTGAGAAGATAGTATATTAACTCTTATCTTTGAAGCTGTAGTTACAGGAATTCTTACTAATCTCTTATATCCTATAGTTTGTCCCTCAGATACCTTTTTCCAAGTATTTAAATTTTCATTATATACTTCTACACTAAACTTATCTATTCTTTGTCCAAGTGGAATATATTCTTGAATGCTTATTACATCAAATGTAGTTTCTTCACCTAAATCTATTTCAAAGGAACCTGTTTTTACACCATCATCAGTGGTCCAATAAGTATCATAATCACCATCAGTTATCTTATCTGCTGTAAATTTATCAGAATTTACACCCTCACCTCTATAGGTATTTGCCTTAACATCATCATTAATTGCAAGGTCTTCATCAAAAGTATTTGTTAATACAGAATTAAATTCTTCTAATCTAGCTACGTCATCACCATTTAATAAACCTTTTTTATTTGGTGGAACATTTAATAGTAATGTACTGTTTCTACCAACTGAATTAAAATATATATCTACTAATTGAGTTAATGATTTAGTTTTTTGGCTTTCATGGAAAAACCATCCTGGTCTTATTGAAGTATCACTTTCTCCCATAATCCAATGAGTTCCATCAGCATCTCCCTTGTTTAATTGTTCTGTATTATAATGTGGCAATGTTAATTCATCACCATTTATTTTTGACCAACAAGGCTCTCCAGCATAACCTGATTCATTCCCTATCCATCTTACATCTGGACCCATATCAGAAAATATTAGTGCTCCTGGTTGAAGTTCTTTTACAAGAGAAAACCATTGATCAAAGTAATAAGTTTGATTTACATTTGAACCCTTTGCACCATCAAACCAAACCTCTGATATTTCTCCATATTCAGTTAATAGTTTAGTTAATTGAGACATAAAGAACTCATTGTAATCCTCACCTCTATCATCTCCATAATTTGGTGAATTTTGATCCCAAGGTGAAAGATAAACTCCAAATTTTAATCCATACTTTTCACAAGCAATAGATAACTCCTTTACTATATCCCTTCCTCTTACAGCTTCATTTATTGCTGGATTTGTTATATCATGATCTGTTCCTGGACTATCAAATAAATTAAATCCATCATGATGCTTTGCTGTAATTATTACCTTCTTAAATCCTGATTCACTTAGCTCTCTTGCCCATTGGTCTGGATCCAACTCTGTTGGATTAAAGACAGCTGGATTTTCCTTTCCATTTCCCCATTCGGCATCTGTAAATGTATTCACTCCAAAGTGAATAAATGCAGCCATTTCATCCTTACTATACTCTCGCTGCCTTTCTGATGGAACTGGCCCATGCGCTGCTGGTGCTTCAACACTATTTGCTCTAACTTCTGCAAAAGTGCTTGAAAGACCTAGTTGACTTATTAGCACAAATGAGAAACTAAAAGCCAAAATTTTTTTAATCTTTTTACTAAACATAACTTTCCTCCCTATTTCTTTTTATTTATATTAAATCTAGCCTCAATATCAATTTTATCATATTTTTACATTTTAGTTAAATATTGTATTTAATATTCTTATAAAATAAAAATCCACAACAAATACTTATTGTGGACTTCATGTATTAATAATTATTCTATTATAAAAACTATAAACTAAAATGGTGACATTGATATTATCACTGCCAAAATTACTCCTAAAAGAAACATTATATTAAG
>NZ_JBOFYU010000247.1:0-20574 GCF_051654825.1 Clostridium sp. | reverse complement strand
TGAGTATTTGAATAATCATAAGAATAATATGCACCTGTTTCTGTACTTGATCCTTCTGGAGTATCTAAGTTAAAATGATCTATAAAAGTATTAGTTTGCTCTTCATGATTTCCTGCAACAGGAACTAATGTTGTATTTAATAAATTATCTTGAGAATATCCTAAAAGCCAATTCCATTGCTTTTCTTCATATCCTTTATCAACAAAATCTCCATTAATAGATAAAAACTCAGCATTTGGTACGACTTTAAATGCCTTTTCTATTGTTTCTGCTGAAAGCTTACATTCATCTTCTGTTTTAGCTTGTGGATCAGCCATATTTATAAATGTAAATTCTCCTGACTTTGGTGCTGTTTTAAAGGAACCTGTTTTACTCCATATATTTTTACTACTGTCTCCAACTCTAAAGTAATATGTAGTGTCTTCCTTTAACCCAGTTGCAACTGCCTTATGAACTAATTCTTCTTTTTTTAATGAATTATCTGGGTTTGTTGAATTTGTTGATAAGTAATTTTCTCCTTTAAATTTAAATGAGTTTTCAAAATTAACTTGTCCATCTACTTTTTCAACAACTTCTAAATCCGTAGATTCTATAGTAGTATCTGTGTACCATGTAAATCCTTTTGTAGAAGTTGTGTCTCCGTACATAGTTGTAACTATTTTTGAAATCGGTCCTCCATTTAACTCACTTATTGCATATGTTAAATCACCTTTAATTAACGTTGTTAATCCTATACTTAATATTAAAGCTGTAGCTACTAACCTCTTAACATTCTTCATTTTCTTACTCCTTTTTATCTCATAACTTTACCTTTATGATATATTAACTCTGTTAAATAAAATGTTTCAAACTTTTAAATTTATGTTAAATTAATACATATAAAGTGTTTTTATCAATAAAAAAGAGCTACAAACAAATTTGTAACTCTTTTAAATAAATATTATCTTCTATTCTAATCCAATTGATTTTCTATAGTTTTTTTACTCTGTGATATTTGCTCTATTATTTCATCCTTTAACTTCTTTATATCTATATTTTCATCTTCTTTTAATTCTATATTTTCTGCTGTTAATTTTTCACTTAGCAATAACATTATTAATGATTCAAAGGCATTTGTTCCTCCACCTTCTGTATTACCAGCATTAACTACTGTTTTTGGTACTATATCAATCTTTCCTTCTTTTATTGCATTTGTAAATGAACTCATTACATCATCTATTACCTTGAACTGAGGCCCACCATATGCATTAACTTGTTCTCTAGCTGCTATAGCCTTTGAAATACCTACCCTAGCTTCTTTATCGGCTTCTGCTTCTGCTGTTATCTTAATCCTAAATGCTTCTGCTTCAGATTGTTTTTTAACCTTATAAGCATCTGCTTCAGATAATTTTTGAATTTTCTCTGCATCTTGCTTAGCTTTCATTAATTCAGCCTTACCTTGATTTTCTTGAATTTTAATATTTATATCTGATTCTGTTAAAGTTGTTTGCTGTTTAGCTACTGCTTCTGCTTCTCTTAATTCCTTTTCTTTTTCAGCAGCTTTTTGTTGAGTTTCATAGGTATCTAATTGCTCCCTAGCAATTTGTCTGCTTCTTAATTGAGTTAATATTGTTTCTATATTTCTATCTGCTTTAGAACTACCTGGTGTACCTATTAATACCTCTTCTAACTCTAAATTATAATGATTAAATTTCCCTTGCATTTCACTTGAACTTTGAGCTTGTATTTCATTTCTTTGTTGAAGTAATTCAATAAGTGTTTTTGTTTGTCCAATATTTTTAAAATAAGCTGAAATCATTGGATCTAAAGTTTGATCTACTAACATTTTTACATCTCCAAACCTTTGAATTACAAGTGGTGCCTTTCTATAGTCTATATGAAATACAACTGATAAAGGAAGGCTTGGTTCAAATGCATCCTTAGTTATTAAACTTACTTCCTTTAAATTTTCATCATATTTATGATTACCTGTTTGATTACTTATCCATTTTAATATTACATTAGTTGTAGGAACTTTTATAATATTACCTGCATAAGTATTAAAAGCATATTTACCAGGCATTAATGGTTCACTCCATACTCCTCTACATCCCTTTTGAACAAGTTCCCCATGTTTATAATCATTACCTGAAGAATCTTCTCCCTTTCCACCTGTATATGAAACCACTACCCCAACGAACCCCACTGGAATAATTATCTTTGGAATAAACTCTATAGTTGCAAATAATCTATTTATAAAATAAGTTCCATCTGCTAAAACTTGATACTGTCTCCCTCTATAACCACCAGCTTTTAAAAACGAATCTATATCTTGGAAATTATTGTGATAATTCCTTCCATTAGCATCATCGCCAACCGTTGGACATATAATATTTTCTGCTGCTAATGAAGGTCCATCATGTACTGTAACTATACCTACTAAGTCACTATTACCTTCAATAATTACAGGTGAAAAACCACCTCTTTCATGAATTAATCTTGACATATCTGCTATATTTTCTTGCTCTAGCTTATTACCCATTTTTAAATAATAAGTTTTATTTTCTGTAATAATAACAAATTGAGCTAAATTAAATGCATATGTTCCCTCTCTAAGAATTCCCCTTTGAGGTCCTTTTTGACCACCATTTTCTAAAAAAGCTCTAACATCTTGATAATTATTACATTCATGAATAACCTCTCCTAAGGTTTGAGTAGGTTCAAGCATTTGACCATCTCTTGCAAATACATATGCTATTTTACCTTGTGCAATTGTAACTAATGGGACAATATGAACCTTATAAATTAATGGACTCCTAAAATGGATACCACCTCTTAAAAGTTCAGGTTGATATCCAGCTTCTCCATTTAATGCTATTATTTGTTGGTCTAATGAACCTTTACTTGACCACCATTTTTCAACTATTCCAACTTTATCATTGGATATAATTCTTAATCCTATTAACCAAAAAAATAGTATTACTCCAATTATTACAGCCCCAACTATTATTGCTAACCCTATAATATCTTCCATAGAATCCCCCTAAAAATAAAATTCTAAAATATATTATTATATCTTATTACTATTACTACTATTATTATTTTTCTTTATTAATGCATGTTTATTTTATTTTTTTATAAAAAAAGAGAGGCTCTATTACCTCTCATTTTCACTTAATAATTCATTTAAAGTTTCGATTTCATTTGTAATTATTCCTGTAACTCCCAAGTTAATTAATCTTTGCATATCTTCTTTATTATTTACAGTATACGGATTTACCTCTATATTATTATCTAATAAGTCCTTCATTATTTTTTCATTACATATAGAGTAATAATACGGATGATAACATTCGCAGTTTATCTCCTTTAAATACTTCGTAACATTTACCAAAGTAGTCTCAGTTAAGGCTCCAACTTTTATTTTTGGATTTAACTCTTTTACTTTTAATACGCTATAATGATTAAATGATGATATTATAACTTTATCTTCTATATTATATTTCTTTACTAAACCTAAAACTATTTTTTCTAGCCCTTCATAATTTATAATGCTATTTTTAAGTTCTAAATTTAACAACTGTAAATTTGACTTTTTAAATACTTCTAGCAATTCTTCTAATCTTGGAATTTTTTCTCCACTTTTTGTTTTAAAACTCTGTATTTCTTTAAAAGTATAATTACATACAAATCCATTTCCATTTGTTGTTCTATCAATAGTTTCATCATGAATTATTACAGGAATATTATCTTTAGTTAACTGTACATCAGTTTCTATACCATCTGCATTAAATTCTATAGCCTTTATAAATGCCATCATAGTATTTTCATCATACTTCCCGCTATATCCTCTATGTGCTATATTTAATGTCATTAAATTACCTCACTAAATAATTATGATTTTTTATATCCAATTAATTTTTTTATAATCTTAAATTTTTCTCTTTTTATTTTTGTATTATCTATACTAGCTACATGATTTTTTCTATTAGAAATATAGGTATCCTTCCCTATTGCTATTACTACAGCTAAGGCAGTGCCCCTTATTACTTTCATACCTTGTAAGCATATATTATCTAGAGAAACTTCTGATTTATCTATATGATAATCACCTCTTAAATGCTCATGCTTAATTATATTATTACTATAACCTGTTATACAACTTTCATTTATCATAAAATTTTCACAACATATTATTCTTATGTCAGCTGGAATATAATTATTCTCTTCTAAACTTATTATATCTCCTATTGTTAATTGTTCTACTGGTATCTTTATTTTTTCTTTTTCCCTATATACTGTTACATTATATTTCTCATCTTTTAAAAACTTTAATGAATCTACTAATGTATTTTCTCCATACTTTTCATTTCTTGTATTTCCCTCTCTTAAAGTTAACCCCTCTACACTAGTCTTTAGTATCTTATAAATTTCATTAATATTGACTTTACTAAACCTATAAAGCTTGTTTCTAAAATTCACACTATCTCTATTCATATTATCTATACCTCCCTTTATTTGAGCTTTCTAGATGTAATATTTAAGAAATAGTACCCTATCCCTTATTCATTAACCACCTTCCCCCTTATTTTTAATAAAACCCTTGCCTGATCCCAGACAAGGGTTTTATTTTATTTTTATATAATTATTATATTATTAGCTATTGCGTTTGTTTCCTTTTTTTTAAATTCGTAGTAAAATCTTATTTATTTCTTCACTTACATTTATTCTTTCATCATAAATCCATTGAACATCAAATTCTAATCCAAATATTTTACTAAATGAATAATACATGTTTATTTTTTGATAATATAGTTCTAGCTCATCTAAATTTCCTTTAAAACATTGTGGCTTTGTAATTGTCTTATTTTTTACTACAAATAATTCTTCAACATAATCTAAAAAGGTATCCATAAGTTCATTTTTAGATACATCAAAGGGAACCTTTAATAAATTCCACTGGATTAATTCCTTAAGCTTATATCTCTTTACATTTTCTAATATTATTAAATATTCATTTATATCCATCTTTCTATAATAATTAAGCTTTTCTTCTCTAGTTGCCCAAAGAGCTAGCTTTTCATTTAATGGCAATGCTTGTATTTTTAATATTGCTTCTGAAGGTCCTATAACAGCTTCTTTTATAACTCTATCCTTTTCTTCAAGTCTATCTTTAATAAACTTTTGGTTATCTCTAATTGTAGCTACATAGCCAACTTCATATATTCCCTTTCTTCCAGCTCTTCCTGCCACTTGCTTTACTTCTTGAGAAGTTAATGACCTAACTTCTTCACCATCAAACTTTTGAATATCTAAAAATATAATTCTCTTTATAGGTAAGTTCACTCCCATTCCAATTGCATCAGTAGTTATTAATATTTTATTTTCCTTATTAATAAATTGATCATATTGCTTTCTTCTTACCTCTGGAGGTAAATCCCCATAAATAATACTTGCTTTTACTCCTATTTCAGAATATTGCTGTGCTAATTGAAGAACTTTCTTCTTAGAAAATACTACTATAGCATCGCCCTCTTCTACATCTCTATTACTAAAGTTTTTATTTTGAATCTCTAGAGGGATACTTCTCTTATATTCTATAAAGTTATACTTGTCATTACAATCTTCAATTATAGTCTTTAATAGTTCTTTAGAGTTTAAAGCTCCACAAACATGGATTTCCTTACATCTTAAGCCTAAAAGTGCTCTGCTCCATGCTGCACCCCTTTGAGAATCATCTATCATTTGAATTTCATCTATAACTGCTATATCATATTCTTCATTTAAATCAGCTTTTTCTATAGTACATGCTATATGAGTTGCATTTTCATGAATTATTTCTTCTTCTCCTGTAAAAAGGTTACATACTACACCTAAGCTATTTAACTTTTCGTAAATTTCAAGGGCTAATATTCTAAGAGGTGATAAATATATCCCCTTTGTAGCCTTCTTTAATCTTTCCATAGCATTATATGTTTTTCCTGTATTAGTATCACCTAAATGTACAGTAAAATCTCTTTCTATACTCCTAGCTGCTCTATATTCATCCTTTGGATTATCTGGAAAATTGTCTTCAAAATCCTGTGATATTAACTTAGGTATATGTTGTGTAGTTAAAACAGCCATAAACCCTGAGTTTATAAAAGCATTATAATTTCCTCTTAATACTTGATAAAAGTCAAAATCTGTATTGTTTTTCTTATTATAATCTTCTAACATTTTCTTAGATATATATTCTAATAACTCTTCATATCTATCATATAAATTATCAAAATCCTTAAAGCCTTCTTTTTCCATATCCTTAAGTAATCTTAGTTTTTTTCTAACAGCAGATTCATGCTCAATTAATGCTCCATATTTTGAGTTATGAACTATTTCTTCAATATTATTTATTTGAGATTTTAATTTTTTAAATTCTCTTTGAAATGCATTTTTCTTCAAATTCTCACCTCTTTAAAAAATTCTAGTCAATACATATATTCCTTAAAAGTTTCAAAAATCCTTTAAGTGCAAATAGCAACTGCCCTTACTGGCGAACCATCTGCATCATTATAATTTAAAGGCAAAGTAACAAAGGTAAACTCAATAGGTATTTCTTCTATTAGCTTTAAGTTTTCTATTATTAGTTTTTCCTTTTCTAATAAAATCTTATGTATTTTTAAGTCATCTGATTCCACAGAATCTATAGAAATAGTATCTACTCCTATTCCCTTAATATTTTTTATAGATGAAATCCACATTGCAGCTTCTTCTGTTAATACTGGAAATCCACTAAAATATTTTTTCTCCTTCCAATACTTACTCCATCCAGTTTTTATAATTAAATACTCACAATTTTTAATACTATCCTCATATTTCCTTAAATCCATCAATGATATATATTTACAACTTACCTCTTCTAAATCTAATAAAAAGCCCTTTCCTATAAAATCATTTACTGATATCTTATCTAAAGTATTTCCAGCTTCTAAAATATGATTAGGTGAATCAATATGAGTTCCTGTATGTGAGCACATATTTATACTTTTTTCATTAAAACCATGTCTTTTAATATTAGCAATTACTTTTATATTAGGTATTTCCTCTTTTGAAAACACACTCATATTTTTTTCTATTTTATGAGATAAGTCTATTACCTTCATTTAAATTCTCCAATCTTATAATTTATAAATCTATTGTGCTACCATTGCTTACAGTAGATTCATTTTTAAATTTATTTCTTAATTTATTTCTAATCCATTTATATAAATTAAATAATTTAGGATATTTTTCTTCCTCTTCTTTTATAAGCTTCATATTAGCCATCATAATAATAGGATCTAATAAAGTCATAGTATCATTATATCCTTCCTTTATTCTTTGCTTCTTGGATTCATGATCTAAATTCAACATACCATTAATTACATTCTCATCTAAATTCTTTGGATACAACTCTATTATTTTTGTGTTAGGATACAAAGCTCTATCAATTTTTGTTTCTTTATTTAATAGTACTACTATTATTATATCGCAACCTTCTCCATAAACAGGTTGAATTGGAGTATTATCAGCTACACCCCCATCTATATATTTATTGCCTAATACTTCAGTACATTCATATATAAGTGGTAAACATGCTGATGCTACAATCATTTCCTTAGCTGTTTCATCATCATAATCATTTAATCTAAAATATCTTGGAGTAAAATCAGGTATTTCAGTACATGCTGCATAGCATATCTTTCCTCTTTCCTTTACTTTATCAACTTTTAAATATTCATCAATTATTTCTCTTGCTCCATCCTTTGGTACTACACCCTCTTCTAGTTTTTGTAACATATATTTCTTAGCAATATTTAAACATTTTCCACCAATAGTAATTTCAAGACCTTTTCTAAACAATTCAAACTTACTCATTGGGACTATTTTATCCATAGTAACTTCATCCCATAAGGCTTCTGCTGCACTAATATCATCTTGTGCAAATAAAACTGCATTAAATGCTCCTATTGAAGTTCCTGCAAAAACATCTATATATTTATCTAACTTTAAATCCTTTAAGGCCTTCCAAACACCTAATTCATATGCTCCCTTTCCGCCTCCACCAGATAATACTAGTCCAATTTTCATTTTAATCCCCTCTTTAAACTTTAATATACTTTTATTAATTAATATTATTACAATTATATCAGCAATAACATAAAATATTAAATACTTATCCCTCAAACTAATTTTTTCTTAATTTATATTATATTTATATTTAAAGAAAGAGATACTAGTTTTCTAGTATCTCTTTACATTATTCTTATTTATTTTTTAACTCTAAGTAATAATTTGCTTCTGTTAATGACATATAAGGTTGTAGCCATATATATCCTATTCCTAAAGTAAGAATTGATATTATTATCCACCCTATAAAACTAAGTTGCAAAACAAAAAAATCTAATTTATTTTCCTTCATCAAATTTGCACTTTCTTTTAAACATTGAATTATACCCTTTTCGTTATCTTCAGCTAAAATGAAAAATGCTTGGTAAAACATTAATGAAAAAATAATTCCTGGAACGACTAATAAAATACACCCAATACAAACTATTAAACCATAAAGCAGATATAATCCAAGAGTTTTAAAATAAATACTAAAACCTGAAAGAATATCACTTATATTTGCTTTATCAGCCCCATCTGTAAAATTCAAAAGAAATTTAGATAAACCTACTGTAAATACTCCACCGAAAAATATTGCTATTAAATCTGTTGTTATTGTAATACCACTGCCATCCTCAAAAAATCTTGATACAGTAACGCCTAAAGATGTTATTAACGTTACTATAAGAGTTGCTACTATAGCCTTACCCCAATTTCCCCTTAATTGATCCTTTGATTTTCTTTTTAGTTCAATTCGTGTAAGCATAAAATTCCTCCCTTTAAATATTAGATTTATATATAATTTATTTTACTATCTAACTATATTCTACTTATCTTCTTTTAGTTCAAGTATAAGTAAATAATATCACACTTTTACATTTTATGTAATTAATCCAAGTTAATATTCCTCTTTGCCATTTCAATTATTAAAATGTAATTAATTATCCTTATATAGAAAATAGTGTTTTAATTGAAAATTTTTAGTAAATATTATATAATCTTGTCATAAACAAAAGAGTATAAAGGATGGGAAATTTATGAATAAATTTGAAATTAAAGATGATTTTTATTTAAATGATAAGAAGATTAAAATAATTTCTGGTGCTATCCATTATTTTAGAGTAGTTCCTGAATATTGGAGAGATAGACTAGAAAAATTAAAGGCTCTTGGTTGCAACACTGTTGAAACTTATATACCTTGGAATTTTCATGAAAGAAAAAAAGGTGAATTTGATTTTTCAAAAGGAAAGGATTTTGTAAAGTTTATTAAAATTGCTGAGGAATTAGGGTTATTTGTAATTTTAAGACCTACCCCTTATATTTGTGCTGAATGGGACTTTGGAGGGCTACCTTCTTGGCTTTTAAATGATGATAATATGAAGGTTAGAAGTAATTATGAAGGCTTTTTAACAGCAATAGATAATTACTTTGAAAAGTTATTTAAACTAATAACTCCACTTCAAGTTACTAATGGTGGACCAATAATAATGATGCAGGTTGAAAACGAATACGGTTCCTTTGGAAATAATAAAAAATACTTAAAAAATATAAAGGATATGATGGTTAAGCATGGAGCTACAGTTCCACTATTTACATCAGATGGTGGATGGAGAGAAGTTTTAGATGCAGGTACATTAATAGAAGAAGATTTGCTTCCAACTGCTAATTTTGGTTCTCGTACTGAAGAACAAATTGGAGCCTTATCAGAATTTATGAAGGACAATAATATTGAAGGCCCTTTAATGTGTATGGAGTTTTGGATTGGTTGGTTTAATAATTGGGGTGGCGAATTTAAAAGAAGATCTCCTAAAGATGCAGCTAATGAGCTTGATGCATTATTAAAAGTTGGACATGTAAATACTTATATGTTCCACGGTGGTACTAACTTTGGTTTCTATAATGGGTGTAGCTATCATGATGGAATAGATCCACAAACTACCAGCTATGACTATGATGCACTTTTAACTGAATGGGGTGATACTACTGAAAAGTATTATGAATTTAAAAAGGTTATAGCTAAATATACTGATATTCCAGAAGTAAAGATATCTACTAAAATAAAAAAATTAAACTATGGAGAATTTAAGTTAACTAATAAGGTTAGTCTTTTTAATACTCTTCATACTATTTCTAAACCTATTACTTTAGAAGAAACTCTCCCTATGGAAAAGCTTGACCAGGGGTATGGTTATATACTTTATAGAGCTAATGTAGGAAAAAAACGTTCTTTAGAAAAGTTTAAATTAGTTGGAATGGATGATAGAGCTCAAATATTTGTTAATGAAGAGCTTATAGCTACTAAGTATAAGGAAAGCTATATAGGTGAAAATATGCCTATTATCTTCCCTAAAGAAGATGATAATTTACTTGATGTATTAGTTGAAAACTTAGGTAGAATTAATTATGGTGGAAGTCTTCTATCTCCACATCAAAGTAAGGGAATTAAAGGTGGAATAATGCTAGATATGCATTTCCATACTGGATGGGATCACTACTCATTAGAACTTGATAATATAAACAATGTTGATTTTACATTAGGATATAAAGAAAATACGCCTTCATTCTATGAATATACATTTAATATAGATGAAGTAGGCGATACCTTCCTACACCTTGATAAATTTGGTAAGGGATCTGTATTTATAAATGGATTTAACCTTGGGCGCTTTTGGGATATAGGGCCAACTTATTATTTATATATACCTGGACCTTTATTAAAGAATGGTGAAAACAAAATAGTTATCTTTGAAACTGAAGGAAAAGCTTCTGATACAATAGTTTTATCAGATAAACCTCTATACAAATAATTTATATATTAAAAAGTGACTATACCTACTGGAATAGTCACTTTTAATATTTACTATTTTATATCGATAAGTTTATTCTTCTATTTCTCCTGTAAAATCTAAAATACCGCCTCTTAAATTATATAGCTTTTTAAATCCAGCATCTTCTAATATGCTGCATGCTACACTACTTCTCATTCCAACCTTACAATAAACTAAAATTTCCTTATCTCTATAGTCTTCTATTTCGTCTACATCCCACTCTAAATCATCAACTGGAATATTTATTGCATTCTTAAGTCTATTTTCCTTGAACTCACTTATTCTTCTTACATCTAAAATTAATAAGTCCTTATTTTCTATTATTAATTTTTGAGCTTGTATATTATTTATTGATTTTGTAAAATCCATATTTATTACCTCATATTATATTGATTAATTTATACTTATTATAGACCTAAATTACTTATTATTCAATAACTATTATTAGGTAATATAACACAAAGTAAAAACTTATTTTTAGTTCTTTTAATAAAAAAGAGCAGTCCTACTAAGAACTACTCTTCTATCTTATCTAAACTCTTCCATTCTAATAATATTATTTACTTTTGATACTCCATCCATCTTACTTATTGAATCAACAGCATCATTTATATTTTTCTCTTTGTTATAATGAGTAATTAATACTAAAGTAACTCTATCATCATTTATTCTATCTCTACCTCTTTGTATTACTGAAAGTAAGCTTACTCCTTTGCTTCCAAATACTGATGTAATATCCCCTAGTACACCTGGCTTATCATCCACAGTAAGTCTTATATAATATTTACTTTCTACTTCATTCATATCTCTTATTTTCTTATGCCATAAATTATTTTTAACTACTGGAACTTCATTTTCTAACTCTATATTATTTCTTAAAATTGAAATAATATCTCCAACTACAGCACTTCCTGTTGGTAAATCACCTGCGCCTCTACCATAAAACATTAAATCTCCAACAGCATTTCCCCTTACAAATACAGCATTAAATGAATCATAAACATTTGCTAAAGGATGTGTTTCTGGTATCATTGTTGGATGAACTCTAAGTTCTAACTTACCATCATATTCTTTTACTATAGCTAAAAGTTTTATTGTCTTTTTAAACTCCTTAGCATATTCCATATCTATAGATTTTATATTTGTTATTCCTTCTCTATAAACATTATCTACATTTATTTTTGTTCCAAAAGCTAGCGACGATAAAATAGCTAACTTATATTGTGCATCAAACCCTTCTATATCTGATGTTGGATCTGCTTCAGCATAACCTAACTCTTGAGCTTGTTTTAATGCTTCATTAAAATCTAAACCTTCTGTCTCCATCTTACTTAGAATAAAGTTTGTAGTTCCATTTACTATTCCATAAAGCTTTTCAACTTTATTAGCAGTTAAGCTTTCATTTATTCCATTTATTATTGGAATTCCCCCTGCTACACTTGCCTCATAGTTAAACATTACACCCTTGCTATCTGCTTTTTCAAAAAGCTCATCTCCACCAGTAGCTAAAAGCATTTTATTTGCTGTAACTATATGTTTCTTTTTGTCCATAGATTTTAACATATATTCTCTAGCAGGTTCTATTCCCCCCATTACCTCAACAACTATTTTTATAGAGTCATCATTTAATATATCATCAAAGTTTGTAGTTAATAAATCCTTAGGAACATCTACCCCTCTATCTTTATCCATATCCCTAACAAGAATTTTAGCGATTTCTAACCTATAACCTGATCGCTTTCGTATTTCTTCCTTGTTTGAATTTAATATCATCCAAACTCCACGACCAACATTGCCTAGCCCCAATAAAGCAATTTTAACCTTTTTCATTTTCTTTTCCCCCTTATCATTATTTTACTTATTGCTAACAACTTCATTATACGACACCCCTTCCTTATTTACCATAAAATTCAAAATATTGTTTCAAATAAATAAAAAAAGAAGCTTTAATATATTAAATATATTAAAACTTCTAAATTAAATGTATTATATTTTAATTAACGCTTCCCAGCATCAAATGGTTCCCCAACTGCTTTCGGAGCCTGTGATGACTTTGAGAACACCATTAAAGCTAACAGTGTAACTACATAAGGGAATATTTTTAAAATTACTGGTGGAATAGTCGCTAAATTAGGAATAACTTGTGATACATTTGCAATAGTTGCTGCAAATCCAAAGAATAAAGTTGATCCTAATATACCAAGTGGTTTCCATTGACCAAAGATTAATGCTGCTAAGGCAAGGAATCCAAGTCCTGATACACTACCATTAAATTCACCTGAATAAGTTACTAATATTATAGCTCCACTTAACCCTGAAAATGCACCTGAAATCATAACACCTATATATCTCATTCTATAAACATTTATCCCTGCTGCATCAGCTGCTTGAGGGTTTTCTCCACAAGCTCTTAATCTTAAACCAAACTTAGTTTTGTAAATTACAAATATACTTATTAAAAGTATAGCTAACACTACCCATGTAGTAGCATAACTGCTGCTAAAGAATAGTGGTCCTATTACTGGAATTTCTGATAATACAGGTATATCACTTCTTGTAACACCTGACATTATTCTCATATTACCACTACCTGTAATAGTTCTTGCTAAGAATATTGTTAATGAACCAGCTATCATATTTATAGCTGTACCACTAATTACTTGATTTGCATTTAAGCTTATACTAGCAAATGCATGTAATAATGAAAATAACATACCAGCTAAAGCTGCTGCTGCTAATCCTATCCATATTATAAATGGACTACCTGGCATTGTTTCTTGTAATTTAACTATAGTAAAAGCTCCTGCAAAAGAACCTATTATCATAAGACCATCAAGTCCAACGTTAGTTACACCACTTCTTTCACAGAATAGACCTCCTAATGCTGCTATAAGAAGAGGAATTGTAAATGCTATTGCATATGGAAAAATTTGTTGTAAAGTATCCCACATATTATTTCTCCTCCTTGCCTATGTTTTTATTACCAACAACACTAGTATCTTTCTCTATTGTATTAGTATTTGTCTGATTCTTTATTTTTCTACGTCTAAATTTATCAAATACTTTATCCATTACAGAACTTGTAGCTGCAAAGTATATTATTGTAGCCATTATTGTATCTGCAATTTCTGGTGGAATAGATGTCATAGCACTCATGAAACCTTTTCCTGTGTAAAGTAATCCAAAGAATAATGCTGCAAATAATACACCTATTGGAGTATTTGCTCCTAATAATGCAACTGCTATACCATCAAATCCTTGTGATGGAGTAACCCCTATTTGCATATTAGCAACATTACCAGCATATTGAGCCACACCAGCTAAACCAGCTAGTCCACCTGCAATCATCATTGAAGTTACTATATTTTTCTTAACAGGCATTCCTGCATATTCAGCTGCATGTCTGTTAAATCCAACTGCTTTTAACTCATATCCAAGTACAGTTTTATTTAATATAAATCCTATTATAATAACTGCAATTATTGCAATTAAAATCCCATAGTTTATAAATGAACCTTGGAACATATCTGTTAACCACGGAGCTTGAAGAGATGCTTCAGCTGGTAATTTAGCTGACTCTGTCTCTAAGAACGCTCCTTTAAAGTAAGCAGGTATTGTATAATAAACAACCCAATATGCAATCCAGTTCATCATTATTGTTGAAACAACTTCATGAACATTAAATCTAGCTTTTAATATACCAGGAATAGCTGCACAAAGCGCTCCTCCTATAAACCCTGCTATAATCATAGCTAATAATAATAAAGGTCTTGGAAGATCAACTGTTAAACCAATTGCCGTTGCACAAAGTCCCCCACAAAGCATTTGCCCTGCTGCACCTATATTAAATAGCCCTGTTCTAAATGCAAAAGCAACTGAAAGCCCTGTAAGTATAAGTGGTGTTGCTGTTGCTATTGTGTTAGCTATTCTCTCAACATTTTTTAATCCACCTTGGAATAAGTAATTATAACCTTCTACTGGATTGCTTCCAATAGCCATCATTAAGATTGCTCCTGCAAGTAATCCTAATACAACAGCAAGAACCGATTTTAATCCTCTATTCTTCACTTGCTTGTCCTCCTCTTACTCCAGCCATCATAAGACCGATCTCATTTTCATTAGTTTTCTTAGCATCAACAATACCAATAAGCTCACCATTATTTACAACTGCTATTTTGTCCGAAACATTTAATACTTCTTCCATTTCTAATGATACAAGTAAAACTGCTTTTCCTTTGTCTCTTTGTTCTACTAATCTCTTATGGATATACTCTATTGATCCAACATCTAGTCCTCTAGTTGGTTGAACTGCAATTAGTAATTCCGGGTGTAATTCTATTTCTCTACCTATAATTGCCTTTTGTTGATTACCACCTGATAAAGTTCTTGCTATAGATGCCGCCCCTTCACCTGATCTTACATCAAAAGTTTCAATTATCTTTTTAGCATGGTCTTTTATAGCTTGTTTATTTAATAATCCTCTCTTTGAAAAAGGTTTCTTGTTATAAACTTCTAAAACCATATTTTCTTCAATTGTATAATCTAAAACTAGCCCTCTTTTATGACGATCTTCTGGAATATGAGCTAAACCTTTTTCTATTCTAGTTCTAACTGGAATTTTTGTTATATCTTCATCATTAAATATAACTGTTCCTGATTCAATTGCTCTCATACCTGTTATAGCTTCAACTAATTCAGTTTGTCCATTTCCTTCTACTCCAGCTATACCCATTATTTCACCAGCACGAATTTCTAATGAAAAATCTTTTAGGCCTAAAACTTTTTTATTATTCATAACAGAAAGATTGTTAATCTTCATTACTGACTTTCCTGGCTTTGGATCTATCTTGTCCACTTTAAATGATACTTCTCTACCAACCATCATTTTAGCCATTTCAGCTTCACTTGTAGTTTTTACATCAACAGTTCCTATGTATCTTCCTCTACGTATAGCTGTACATCTATCTGCAACTGTCTTTATTTCTTTAAGCTTATGAGTGATAACTATAATAGATTTTCCTTCTTTAACAAGGCCTTTCATTATCTTCATTAGCTCATCTATTTCTTGCGGTGTTAATACAGCTGTAGGCTCATCAAATATTAAAACTTCTGCATTTCTATAAAGCATCTTTAATATTTCAACACGTTGTTGCATCCCTACTGATATGTCTTCAATCTTTGCATATGGGTCAACATTTAATCCATATTGTTTAGATAAAGCTTCTATTTTTTCAGCAGCTGACTTTATGTCTACTACTAATCCTTTTTTAGGCTCTAAACCTAAAATTATATTTTCAGTTACTGTAAAATTACTAACAAGTTTAAAATGTTGATGAACCATCCCTATTCCTAAATCGTTTGCTATATTAGGATTACTTATCTTAACTTCTTTTCCTTTTACTTTAATTTTCCCTACTTCTGGCTGATACATTCCAAATAGTATTCCCATTAATGTTGATTTTCCTGCACCATTTTCTCCAAGTAATGCATGAACTTCACCTTTTCTTAATTGCAATGTTATGTTATCATTTGCAACTATACCAGGGAACTCTTTACGGATATTAAGCATCTCTACTACATATTCCACCTTTAATCCTCCTTAATTTCACTTATTTTCCATATTACTTTACATAAAAAAAGGCGGAAGAACCGTATTTTTTCACAATTCTTCCTTTAATAGTCTTCTAAACTAGAATACTAATTTATTTAATTAAACCTTTTAAATACTATAATAAGTTACCTTTTTCAGCAGATACTTTAATATCTCCGCTCTTAACTTTTTCAAGTACTTCATTTACTTTCTTTATTGTTTCTTCACTTAAGTTTGGATTTTCATCTGGAATACCAACACCGTTGTTTGTAACATCATATATTAAAGTATCTCCACCTGGGAAGTTACCTTCTTTTTCTGCTTTGATCATATCTGCTGCAGCAGTATCTATTCTCTTAACAGCTGAAGTTAATATTATTGACTTTTCACCTTCGTAAATACCGTGGCTATATTGGTCAACGTCAACTCCGATTACCCAAGCTTCTTTTCCGTTCTTAACTCTTGCTTTTGCTTCATTTATAGCACCAACACCTGTTCCACCAGCTGAGCAGAATATAGCTTTAACTCCTCTGTCATACATAGCAGCCGCTATTTGTTGTCCAGCAGCAACATCGTTAAATGTTCCTTGGTAAACATTGTTTTCTTTTTGCATTGTCATTTTTGTTCCAAGATTTTCATTAGCATAAGCCATACCTTGTTGGAATCCCCAGTTAAACTTTTGAACTGGTGGAATTTCCATACCACCTATGAATCCTAATTCACCTTCTTGTAATTGTAAAGCTGTTGCAACACCAGCCATAAATCCTGATTGCTCTTCAGCATAGAATATTGAAACTGTATTCTCAGCTACGCTTCCTTCTGATTTATCATCTTTCTTTGGAGCACCATCTAATAATACAAATTTAGCATCTGTATATTTCTCTTGCGCTTCGTATATAGCTGTTTCAAATTTAAATCCTGGAGTAACTATGAATTTAAATCCTGCATCGTAAAGGTTTGTAATTTCCTTTATGTAATCAGCATGAGTTTCTCCACTTGGTTGTAAGTATTTCTTTTCTAATCCTAATTCATCTGTAGCATTAGTTACACCTAACCAAGTTCCTTCGTTGAATGATTTGTCATCGATAGTTCCTGAATCAGTTACCATACCTACCTTTAAGCTTGAATCTCCAGTAGCAGCGTTTTCATTGCTTCCACACCCTACTAGTCCTGTTAACATTAATGCTGAAAGTGCTAATGCAATAGCTCTTTTTTTCATAAAAAAGTCCCCCTTAGTTTCTTATAATAAGTTTTTTAAGACAGATTTTCGTTCTTTTCGAACTTTGATTTGATTATACAACATAACATTCGTTAATACAATATTTTGTGACAAATTTTCTTAATTTTTATTAACAATTTTAGAATTATTTTTTATTTTTCATGAATAAATATTTATAAATATCGTTTTCAGGAATATATTTTTGCATTAAAATTATAATTTTAGATAACGAACATAATAATGTACATATAAATTCTACATTTTTCGCACTTTATTATACTAAATACTCATCTATAATAATTTTATTATCTATTTACTTAACTTATTCTTAATTATTATGATAATTATTAAAACTACTACTTGATAAATATCCCTATAATTATAGGAATAAACATCGCTGGTATCATATTAGCAACTTTTATTTTTGTTACTCCTAAAACATTTAACCCAAGCCCTATTATTAATAAACTTCCAATTGATGCCATATTGGTTATAACAGCCGTACTTAACACTCCTGATAAAACATTAGCTGCCAAGGTTATAGTCCCTTGATAAATGAATACAGATACTGCAGATAGCATTACTCCTATACCTAAAGTAGATGTAAAAATTATTGATGAAACTCCATCTAATATAGATTTGGCATATAAAGTTGTATGAACTCCTTGCAAACCACTTTCTAATGCTCCTACTACAGCCATTGCTCCAACACAAAATAAAAGGCTTGATGTAACAAAGCCTTCAGCAATTGAAACTTTTTCATTTTTAGATTTAAATTTTATTTCTAAATAATCTCCTAATTTCTTTAACCACTTATCTAAATCTATTATTTCTCCTATTAATGCTCCAATAGCTACTGAAATTATCATAAGTAATGTATCTTCATTTTTTAACGCTCCACTTATTCCAATGTAAATTACACACAAAGCTAGTCCATTCATTATGGTTGAACTAACCTTTTCTGTAATTTTTCCCTTTGCTAATAAACCTATAAAACATCCTATAATAATAGTTATACTATTTACTATAGTGCCTAACATAGCACTTCCCCCTTTTTGTCATTACCCTATTCTGTCATAAAATCTACAAATATATATTTAAAACTTTCTAAATCTATTGGTGCTATTCTTACTCTTTTAAGTTCAAATAAACCATTATTGATGTTCGAAAACCCACCTTCTGTTGTAACAGCAGCTTCTATCCCTATACTCTTTGCTGCTTCTATAGTTTCCTCATCATACTTTCCAACAGGATAACATAGATACTTACTTTCCACTCCTAAATTATCCATAATAAAATCCTTAGCAGTTTTTATAGATAATAACTTGTCTTCTACTGAAAGTGAATCAAGCTCTAAATGATTTGAAGTATGATTTTCTATTGCCATTCCATCATTTAGCATTTCCTTTAACATTTCTGAATTTAAGTAATCTCCTGACTTGTCTGTATTATCGGTTATAACAAAAAATGTTCCTGTCATATTATTTTCTTTTAAAATTCTATATGCATCTGTATAATTATCAACATAGCCATCATCAAACGTAATAGCTACTGGTTTTTCTGGCACTTGTCCAGTTTCAAAAGCCTTTAAAACATCCCCCATAAGCATTGGAGTAAATCCACTTTCACTTAACCATTTTATTTGCTCACTAAATTGCTCAACTGGAACAAGTAATCTATTATCTGGATCTGCATTAGATATAGAATGATACATTAAAATAGGTATGTACACATCATTTACATCCATAGATACATAATTAATTTCTTCTTCTTTGACAAATTCCTCATTTTCAATAACATTTTCTTCTTTAATAATTTCTTCACTTTCGTCATTAACCGTACTTTCTTTCTCCACTATTGCTATTTCCTCTTTAGTAGTCTCAATATTTTTAAATAAAGCAATTATTCCTACTAAACATAAGCAACTTAATATAGCACTTGCTAATATACTGTTTCTCTTCATTTTTATCACCTTTCTTCCTATTTTATACATTCAATTATATTATATATGTTTTTTTACTTTCAAGAATTTTTTTACATATAATTACTTTAATTAATTATTATAGGTTTATTTTAATCAATATTATAATAAATATAATATATGTTATTACTTTTTAAGGAGATAATCTATTGTTTGGATATGTACTACCACTTAAAAGCGAATTAAAAGTAAAGGATTTGAATTTATTTATAAGCTATTATTGTGGTCTCTGCTTTCATTTAAAAAACGAATTCGGAAATGTTCCTAGAGTTTCTGTAAATTACGATATGACTTTTTTATCAATTCTATTAGATGGCCTATGCGACGATGAGTTAACTTTTGATCATAAAAGATGTATTATACGGCCTGTATATAAAAAATATGTTCTTTCCGAAAATAAAGCAATAAAATATTCTGCCTATATAAATTTAGCTTTATTTTATTATAAACTCTTAGATGATGTCCAAGATGATAAAAATATAAAAAGTCAAATTGGTCTTTTGGCATTTCATCCTTATAAAAAAAATTTTAAAAAATTACCAAACTCCATTATCGATGGTATATCAACCAATTTACAAACTCTTAGAGAGCTAGAGAATACCAAATCATTTTCCTCTCTCGATGAAATCTGTCATCCTTTTGCAGATATTGTAGGTATAATACTTAAGGATTATCCTTACAAGTTTCATATTGACAATGATGAAGTAAGGATTAACTTGTATAACTTTGGATATTTCTTAGGAAAATGGATTTATTTAATGGATGCCTTAGATGATTTAAAAGATGATTTAGAAAAAGATAATTTTAATCCTATAAACTTTTTATATAATAAAGATAATAAAGATTTAGA